>CAYXQY010000337.1:0-2547 GCA_964466525.1 uncultured Planctomycetia bacterium | reverse complement strand
CTTCGGTTGAAAAGGGTTTTGAAAATTCCCCGGTTTTTCCCGAAACTTCTTTTTCTGCTTTGAGCAATAGCAATGAGGGAACGTGAAGGCCTAAACAAAAACCTTCTTAAACCCTAAGGCTTCAGTATTTAACTTTCCCCGCTTATTCCTTTTGACCCATCCTCAAACGGATTTATCAACCCATACAATTTTTTTTTAATACCTGCCAATCGTATTTTTATAACAAATTCACATTTATCCTTGACATTGTAATACCCCCCCCCTTATATTTGGTTTATAAGAAAAAAATATTAGCCGGCCAACGGTATAAAATGGATCACCGATGCCAAAACTTTTTGTGCCCAGGAGTCAGCAAAAAGCCCTTTTTACCGAAGGCCTGACCTAAAAGATTGTCATCATATTGTCAAACCCAAAAATAGGAGGTTGCTATGCCACCCTGAAAAAATCAAGCGGATTTCAGAAAAGGGGAGCGCTTGTAAAGCCTTATAAAAGCGTAAGGCTTTGATTAAAAAACAAAAGTATTGTCAAATTAAAATGCAGTGATTATGAAACCCTTTAAACTATTAATCAGCGTGATAATGGTTGCTACTTTTGGTGTAAACCATGTATCCGGTCAATGCGAATGCATCGAAATTACTAATGAAACAGATTGTGAACTTGAAATAAGGCTTACTTGCTCCAATGGTACCAAAACCGGTTGCCTAAAGGTTTCTCCAAACACTTCAACAGGATTTTGTGCAAGCAATTTTGGGTGTAACACCTTTGACAACAGTGCAGGGGTAGAATTTAATGTTGATTGTGATCCTTGTGGTCATTGCGAACCAGCCCAAACTTGTTCTTTAAATACTTACACTTATACAGCAAACTGTGGTAACAATAATAGTACCAACTGTCCTAATTGTTCTAACTTTGGGCCATTTGGATATAAGTTTCTATGCAGCGAATGTGAATTTGCCATTACACCGGATTGAATGGGAATTTCCATTTAACGCTAAAGTGGCTTAAAAAATCCAACCTACAGGGGATAACCTTTTACCCGAAGCGACTACTAAGCTTCAAAAAGGTTATCCCTTTCTCATTTAAAAATTCAGATCATTTTTTAACTTTTTTGTTTATTTGGGAGATGGGAATTGTCTAAAAATGACCACCATATCTTGAGGCTTGTTTTCACCATAACCGCTTTAATCATCCTTAGCCTAAATGCGAACCTTTACGGACAAATTCTTGCCACTGATCTGGGTTGGAAGGCCTTAGGCAATGACAGTTTTGAACTAAAACTTACTGCTTACAGAAGTTGCGATCAATTTAACAAATCTGGTTTTTGGGCATTAAATGCTCCAACTTGTAAAAAGACGGATAATAAAATCCCCCTGGAAAGTGCTTCCAGGATCGATTCGAATAAAGTGATCGATGTAACCCCCCTTTGCAAGAATCAATCCTTACTAAGTTGTACTCCTTGCCAGTCAGGGCCTTGTTCTAACCCTTACGGAATAGAAAAATTAACCCAAAGATGGATTGTCGATTTTAGTCAAACAAAATGCTGTAATATTAAAATTGGTTACTCTCATTACCTTGTTAGTAACGATTTAACTACTACATCCCCAACTGACACTTTTTACACCGAAGCCTGGTTCAACAGATGCAAAGCCCCGGATAACCACTCCCCGGAGTTTTCCTCCTCTCCGGTTAAAATGGTTTGCCAAAACCAACCCTTCATTTATCAGCTTGGCCCTGTCAATGATACGTCAGCCGCGAAATCCCCGGACTCTTTGGTGTATGATTTTGCCAAACGGTATGGGGCAAAAAACCCTCTTTTGTTGGGTTCCCCTTTTTTCAAACCTACTCCAAATTCCATTGTCGGAACCCTTTCTTATAAAACTCCCTATTCCCATAAAAAGCCCCTCCGCTTCAAAGGATTCCCCAACGCTTCACTGCCTTTTCCTTTTGGTTTCCACATGGACCAGCATAACGGTTACCTTAAATTTACACCGGTTAAAAAGCAAATAACCCCTATGCCGGTTGAAGTCAGGGAATACCGGGATACGGATGGGGATGGCAAAAAGAATGACCTTATCGGAATGACCCGGCGGGAACTCGCTTTTTATGTCGTGGAGTGCCCCAATAATAAGGCGCCTAATGTGAAAGGCATGGGATGCCCGAATAACAAAAGCTTTAGAAGCGCGTGCAGCAGGAAACAAAGCACTTTCAATTTCTGTAGCTCAGATCCTGATAAAACCGATTCCGTTGATCTATTTTTTGAACGAAGTGGTCTGACGGGTCAATTCCGGTGGCAAATTCCGGATACCAATGCCCAGCATGAAAAAGGACGCTTAACGTGGACCCCTTCCGATCAACATGTCCGTAAAAAGCCTTACCAATTCTCCGTTACCGCTAAGGATGATACTTGCCCGGTTCCGAAAAGGAATACGGAAATCTACGAAATCAGGGTCAAGCAATCCCCAACAGCCAACATCCAAATCGATTCCCTTTCATGCGGGCGGTATCGCTTTTCCGCCAAACCCCTCAAAGGCAACAACATCCAATACC
>CAYXQY010000336.1:0-2557 GCA_964466525.1 uncultured Planctomycetia bacterium | reverse complement strand
CTCGGGGTAATTTGGGGGCGGCCCCAGGTGCCACTTTCCGATGTGTGCCGTGGCGTAGCCGTTTTCCTTCAGTTTCTCCGCAACCGTGGTGTGGGAACGTTCAAGTTTTTTCGTCCAGTTCGGTGCGTTGAGGGGGGTATTTTTGAAATTATGCCCTTTAATCCAGTTGGTCACGTGCAAACGGGCCGGATGCTGACCGGTCATGAGGGCCGCACGGCTCGGCGAACAGACCGGACTTGCCGCGTAGGCGCTGGTGAACGTCATGTTCTTTTGGGCCAACCTGTCGATGTTCGGTGTTTCGTGCAGGTCGCTACCGAAATGTTGCACCCCATTCCAGCCCAGATCGTCCGCCAGCAACACGATCACGTTTGGCCTGTCCGTTTCCTGTGCGGACAGGTAAACCGGAAAAGCGAAAAGAAAAACAGCCACGTACAGGAGGAACCAGGTCAAAATGGAGAAACGGATCGATCCGTATCTGATTTGCATGACGTGCGGAGAGCAGAATAATTTCAATTAAAGAGCGAAACCCAGAAAATTTATTTTCGGTGGCTCGTGTTTGCACGGTCGTCATCCACCTCGCGCCAGTGCTCGAGGAGTTTTTTGTATCGCCGGTATTTCTCGGGCGATTTGTCCTTGAACTGTTCCCATCTCCGGTCGAATCTATCCTGCCATTTTTTGCGAACCGCCGGGTCCTCGGAGAACCGACCCTGATCGTTCGTTTCCACCCGCCAGGTTTCGAGTGCACTTTGAAGTCGGATTCGGGCTCGGACGTGTTGTTTCTTGTTTGAGTTGATGAGGTTGTTGACTTCATGGGGATCTTCCGGAAGGTAATAAAGTTCCTCCGGCGGCCGATCGGGTGCAAGGAGTTTTTCCTGAACGTCATTGAGTTTGTCCTCGAAAAACAGCTTCCGCATCAGGTCAATGGTCGGGTATTGCCTTTCCTTGTATTCGTTCCGTTGAAGAAACGGACGTTCGGGATGGCGGTTTCGGATGTAGCGATAATTCTTCGATCGCACAGTCCGGGTACTGAACTCCGTCTCGTCCCCTCTTCCACGGCCGCCGAACACAAATTTACGCTCAAGCCGTTCGGCACGGGGACCGAAAAACACCCGCCCCTGCATCAACATGGGCGGCTCGACCCCCGCCGCCCAGAGGGTCGTCGCGGTGATGTCAATCGCACTGAGCAGTCGATCGCTTTCCGTTCCTTTTTCGTACTGTGACGGGGGTGACAGCGAATCCGGCCAGCGTACAATCAGGGGCACGCGAAGTCCGCTGTCGTAACACCATTGCTTGCCACGAACCATCGCCCGTCCGTGGTCGGCGAACATAAATATGATCGTGTTGTCATAGACACCCTCGTCCTTGAGTTTGCTCACCAGTGTTCCAAATTTTTGATCCGCCACGGCAACGGTATCCAGGTAACGTGCCCAGATTTCCCGGGTTTTCGGGTGATCGGGATAATATGGAGGGAGATCCACCCTGTCCGGGTTGGCCCGTTTCGGACCATGAAAGTCCCGGTGCGCTTCTTGTAACTGCACCTGGGCAAAGAACGGTTGTCGATCGCTAAGGTTGTTTAAGTTGCCGGCGTCGTACGGTCGGTCCTTGCCCGCCCGGCCTTCGTAGTTGAAGTTCCAATCTTTTTTCTTTTTCCAGCCAAGCATCGTATGATAACCGGCGGGACGCAGCCAGTCGGTTATGACGCGTACCCCTTCCGGGAGGGTATATCCGTCGTCACGGTGTGACCGGTGATGGTGTGTGTCGATGCTGGTGGCGTACATACCGGTCATAAACGACGAGCGACTGGAGGAGCAGACCGGGGTGGTTGTAAACGCACGGTTAAACTGCATCCCCTGCTCGGCGAGGCGGTCGAAGTTCGGCGTGCGGGCCTCCGGTTCTCCGTACGTGCCCAGATCGGGTCCCATGTCCTCCGTGATAAACCAGACGATGTTTGGCCGATTCGATTCATCCTGGGCGTGAGCTGCAGGAACAAATACAAACCAGGCCAGGACGAAAAGGGTTGGGATGTGTTCGTATTGATCCAAACTCATTGGGAAGCTCCTCTTTTTCTGGGTACGACTCGGGATCAGTAACTGAACGAATTCAATGTTCATAAGCATGAAAGCCGACATACGAAGTAAATGACACATCCAACATTTTTTCAACAATTTACCGTTCTTCCAAACACGAAATAGTTTTCGTGAAAGTTCCCGCAAGATTCACGCAAATTCGTAGAATACGGTACCGGTCAGGAACCCGGGGAAATAATGGAATGGAAGCATACTGTTTCAAAGGCCTATGAGGCTTCTGAAAAACCCCGCAATGTCAGCGAAACGAATTGCGTTGAAGAGCGCGGAGTCCGCCGCAGCCGATGCCGCCAGTGCATCCGAAGGGATAACGGAGTAGTTGCTAATTTCAAATAGCAACGAGATGTTGCGATTTGAATATGTTTGACAAAGGGATTCGGCGTAACTTGTTTCGTCTTAAGGAGATCGAATGCAATTGGAGTCTCCGGGCGATTGCGTCTTCTCGCCGATGCGCTTTCGGCATCGCCTGCGAA
>CAYXQY010000335.1:0-2588 GCA_964466525.1 uncultured Planctomycetia bacterium | reverse complement strand
GCCGGCGCGTCGGGAGCAAGGTCCGCGCCCGTCCCGCGGACCTCCGGGTCAAACAGACGAAATGCAATGTCCTGATTATTTCCCCATTCATCTTTCTGTATCCCTCTATGATCCGTGCCGTCCGTTCCCACACTGTAAATCACCAGCCCATTCTCCAGTTTTCGATACTTCAAAGGGCCCTCCCCGAACGGATCGTCAAACCATTCCGCGTCCAACTCCTCCTTATCGGAGGGCCAGCGCCCGTGTTCGAGGCGGAACTGCTCAACCTGTAAAGCGAGCCTGGTTAATCGAACATCCGTTTGTGTTTCCATCAAGACTTCTGCGAAACCTTTTAAGTCCTTCCAATGACGCTCGGTCTTTGAAAACCCCGGCACCTCCGATTGACGCAGTTCATCTATGGCCTGTTGTGGATTTTTTTCAAGTAGTTCCATAATCTGGGTGTAATCCAACATTTCTGATGCCATCCCTGACTCATAATACCCGGGCGCAACGGTTGTATGTAGCCGGTAACTGAAGAGATGTAAAATATCAGTCAACTCGGACCAGTACGATTCATTGTTCGGGCGTGTCGAGACATCGAATGGGAGGTCGTATCTAATTTCATTCATTCTGTAGTAATATTCCAGGTTGTAAATTTTACCCGCTGTCATTACGCCGATATGCTTCAGATACTCCGCATGAAATGACAACTGCGCTTCGATGAGTGTTTCAAAATCCAGGTGTCGAAAGAGGCGATTCAGAGCGACTTCATAATTCTTTAGAGCGGTGTTGGTCAGGGTTTCCCTGGAAAGTAATTCTCGAATCCGAGCATTTGTCTCGAGAAGTTCCGTATGGCGGACCAGATCAAAACTCAAGGATCGATCGTATTGAAATGAATCCAGCATCTGCAAAATGTGTTTCAGCGTCGTTGCGGCCCTGTTCGGTTTTCCGTTCATTTCTTGATACATTGCCCTGTACGCAAGGATATCGCCCGCACGGAACATCCCGATGGTGAGCTGCCCTGATAATAAATTTTCCTCACTTGCTATACCACGGGTCAAGTTATACTGGTAATAATCAAATTCCCGAGCCCTGTTCAGCAGTTCAAAAATCATCTGATTTTTCGATACAAATTTTGAGAGAGGGCGCTCCAACTTCTCGGGCAGGGGCTTGCCGAGTTCGCGCCCGCTTACATCGTAATCAACAAGCTCCTGCGGCGGCCCTTCCCTCTTGTTGGCGAGGTACATCGCGGCCTGGTAATATTTCGCGCCATTTTCACCCGGGTCATCCGGGGTCCTGCGCTGTTTAAAGTCCTCAACATTCGTGGGCAGGTTCATCTCGTTCATTTTCCGTAAAACCTGCTTTTTCGCCCGATACCCCGCGTAGTTCACCCAGATCAGATAGACGGGGATCACAACGACCAGGGATAGGCCCAGCCATTTCCCAATCCACATACCACGGTTCACGGCGCGCCAGAAAAGGCCGGGGGTCTGATCCGGTTCAGCGGTCGACTCCGACGGGTCGTGCGTCTCCCCGGCCTCTTCATCTTCGATTGCTTCCCTGTTTTCCATACATGACTCCCTACGAAATTCCACTCAAGTGAAACCACACCAACAAGCGTTCCTGCTTAAGCGCGCCTGTTTCATACAACTGTAATAGCTGGTAAATTTGTGGAGGGGGCGAATCAACCAAACATCGTGTTTCTCAAGGCCAACGACGCAACCACGGTCCACAATAGATACAATTCACGACTCCCCCCTGCACACCAACGCCAAATAAAAACCGAATTGACCGGCAGCGTGCTTTATCCAGCCTAACAAAAATAAAATAGATAAAATGCTCCGGGGAATCCACAGTGTGACACGGCAACAAAATTTACCACCCCCACTTCGATTCAAATTTCACCGAATCTCTCCCAGGAGACTCCCTCCCAGTGCAGGCGTTTCTTGCTGATTGTTGACAATTCAGGACAAACTGCTCGTGCCCGGACCAGCACAGCGATCGCCTGTGGAGAGATGTTGATCTGATCAGATTCAGCACGTACACTGTATTCCTTCAAAACTTAACACGTACCTGCGGCCTGCACAGCACGGTGATCGAAACACGTCTCCCGACATCCTTCTATCACATCCATTATTCCTTGCTGACATGAATACACGGCACCACAATTTTTTCCGGATGTTTCTGGTTGGTCCCATCGTATTTCTCCTGCTTTCCTCGTTCCACCCGTTGTTCGCACAGAACCGAACCGGGCTGGACGGATACGGGGAACGGCCGAATGTCGTGATGGTGCTTGCCGACGACCTCGGGTATTCCGACATCGGTGCGTACGGATCGGAAATTGACACGCCCAACCTGGACCGACTCGCGGAAAACGGCATGCGATTCACGAGCATGCACAACACCAGTAAATGCTTTCCGTCCAGAGCCTCCCTGCTAACCGGGGTATACGCTCCGCAGGCGGAGATGAACCGCAGCGACGGAGACTTCAGCGACGATGTGGTCTCGTTTGGTCACGTGCTGAAACAGGCGGGATACCGCACGCTGTTTGTCGGAAAACATCACAGTTCGACCAATCCGTACAACTGGGGGTTCGACCATTACTGGGG
>CAYXQY010000334.1:0-2611 GCA_964466525.1 uncultured Planctomycetia bacterium | reverse complement strand
CATGTGGTTCAGGAAGGACCGATGAGCACCCTGCTGAACGACCCGACAACCCCGTTCGTCCGTTCGTTTATCCAGGCTCAAAAACAGCTCCATGCGTTGGACGCCTCCTGATCCATTGAAACGAAAACCCCATTCCCACACATGGAGTGCCTGCCTGAGCCCATGGGTTCTGTCTCTCCTATTGGTGCTGCTCATGCCGGTTTCGAATCTCCGCGCACAGGACCCCACCGTCGAACGACCGGATTCCCCACAAATGAACGTCGGCTCCAAGTCGTTTACTGAATCCGTCCTGCTCGGGGAAATCATCAATGAACTGCTACGAGCAGAAGGGTTTTCCAGTCATCACAGGGAAGAACTCGGTGGCACACGCGTCTGCTGGAAAGCCCTCCGTCAGGGTGAGATCGATCTGTACGTGGAATACACTGGAACCATCACCCATGAAATCCTCGCCGACGAAAACATTAACAATTCGAAGGAACTGCGCCGGGCATTGCACGCCCGCGGCATCGGCTTGACCGCTCCGCTGGGGTTCGAAAACACCTATGTCCTCGGCATGACCGACTCCCGGGCGGAGGAACTGAACATCCAATCCATTTCCGACCTGAAGTCGCATCCGGACCTTGTGCTTGGCTTCACCAATGAGTTCGTGGATCGCGAGGACGGCTGGACCGCCCTCAAGGAGGCGTATGACCTTCCCCATACACAGGTGCGCGGACTGAAGCATCAACTGGCGTATCAGGCCCTTCTGAACGGACGCATCGACGTGACGGACTTTTATTCGACGGACGCCAAACGACGAAAATACGCCCTGCGCACCCTGACAGACAATCGACACTTCTTCCCGGATTACCGGGCTGTCATCCTGTACCGCGCCGACCTGCGGGACACCGCTCCCGAAGCACTCCATGCCATCAAACAACTCGCCGGCCGTATCTCCGAGCAACAGATGATCAACCTGAACGCCTCTGTCTCCATCGACGGTCAATCGGAAACCCGGGTCGCCCGATCCTTCCTGCGGGACGAGCTGGGTTTTCAGTTTGCTTCGACGGTCGACGAATCGATGTGGAAGCGGTTGCGCAAACGGACCGTCGAGCACCTGAAACTGGTCCTGATCTCCATGGTGCTGGCGATACTTCTGGCCATCCCGCTGGGCATCGTCAGTGCAAAATATCCGGTACTCGGACAGGGCGTCCTCGGAGCGGTGGGGTTAATACAGACGATTCCCGCGCTGGCCCTATTGGTGTTTATGCTGCCGTTTCTCTCGGTGGGGGACAAACCTGCCATCGCCGCCCTTTTCCTGTACAGCCTGCTACCGATCGTCCGCAACACATACTCCGGATTGCGGGACATCCCCCGACACATCCGCGAATCGGCCACCGCACTCGGTCTGCCGGCGTGGACCCGCCTGTGGCGCATCGAACTGCCCATGGCCACACGAACCATCCTGACCGGGGTCAAGATATCAGCCGTGATCAACGTCGGCACCGCCACCCTCGGCGCCCTGATCGGCGCCGGCGGCTACGGCCAGCCCATTCTCACCGGAATCCGCCTGGACGACCTGTCACTGATCCTGGAGGGCGCCATTCCCGCCTCCGTCCTCGCCCTGATCATCCAGGGCCTTTTCGAACTGCTTGAACGGTACCTGGTCCCCGAGGGTCTTCAGTACAAACAACAATAAAATTCATTGCGCCCCCTCCATCAATTTCTCCTGATTCCACACGAAAAGGAAATGAACATTCTACGTTCAACCCTGTATAAAGAATACAGGTGCAATGCGGATGAATAACGCGTAATATACAAACACAGGTAAATGTCATCATCACGACTGTTCGTTTGTCTTTTCCGTCACTCAAAATTTTGGGCCCGCGGAACACGGGTCCATTCGGTCGAGCCTTCTTTCATCTACCATTACATCCTCCAGAACCCATGAAACAACAAACCGGCTTTCGTTGTCTTACCCTCACCCTTCTTCTGATGTGTTCCATCCCGCTGCTCCCCGTCACACCCCTCGAGGCCGAGGACGAGGAACAATCGGACGTGAAGGGTGTGAATCGGGTGGTCAAATACAAGAACGGGATGACGTACTTTGAACGGACCGCCACAGTCCAGGTAAATGAACGGGTGAAACTCCAGTTTCCGGCGGATCAGATGATGGACGTTCTTCCAACCATTTACGTCGTGGACCCGGATGGTGGATCGATCACGAACATCAGTTACGAATCGAAACGCCCGGTCTCGGATCGAGTCAGCGAACTGCTCATCGACGTGCCCGAAACCGAAACCGTGCGAAAACTCCTGCGTCAACTGCAGGGGGTCCGCGTCTCCTTTGAGATGGCGGAGCGGGAACTCAGCGGATCCGTTCTCGGGACCCAGACGGAGGAGACCGGTTCAAATGGCACGGTCCTCACGTATCACACGGTCACTATGCAGACCGACGACGGCTCCACGCGATCCGTGGACATGCGCGACGTGCAGTCGTTTCGGATCCAGGATGAAGAGGTTCGGAAAGAGATCGAAAAATTTCTGAAGCTTCGGCTGGAACGTCGGAGGAAGGACCTGAAAACCGTTGTCATCCACGCGGAGGGGGACGGGAAACGCACCATTCGTATCG
>CAYXQY010000333.1:0-2629 GCA_964466525.1 uncultured Planctomycetia bacterium | reverse complement strand
ACCTCGGAGATAGTGATCCGACCGGACTAATACTGTTCGCCATCGGAGGGACAGGTGTGGTTTTTGGAGTGGGATTTCTGATTGGCCAGATTCTTTTTACTCAGCAGATTTCTCCCGCCGTCTGGAAAATTGTCATCGGAGCCGTCGGTGCCGGCCTCCCTATCGGCGTGAGCGGAGGGATTCTACTTATAAAGTCCGACCCTCAACTCATATACATTGGGGGTGGCCTCCTGAGTTCGCTGGGGGCTCTGCTCCTGTTTGAGATTGCGTACCCGGAAGGATGGGAACCGAGATATTCCCAAGTCGGAACGGTAGTGTATGTCAGCGGAGTCATTGTCCTTCTTGGCTTGGCAGCCTGGGTGATGCGTGACTGGTTCGAGGGTGACGTGGATTCTACCGAGACCGGTACCGGCTCGATAGAGGCCAATGATGAAGAGGCGGTCGACGGTGATGCAGAGCCTGCCAGCACCGGTGAGGAACCGGTTGAGTTCGATAGCGAGAAAGATTCCAATACCGACAGCTCTCGCGAGGGTAAGGTCGACACGACATCACAGACAAAATATCACGGCGATCAGCCCATTCCACTTGAGGTTCGTGTAAAGAACGTGAACGAGGAGGTGAGCCAGCTCAAAATACAGCTCAACAGGCCCGATGTTTCGGAGACTAGCCCGGAACTAGACGCGCTCGAATCGCGAGTAGAGGAGGAGATCAATCGTATTAATGAGATGATGCCAGAGATCGCCAGCCTCGTCGATCAAACCAGGGCGCTCGAAAAAAATCTCGATGAAATTCGATTGGAGTTTGACCGGAAGGGATCGGAGACGGCTCGAGCAGTCGAGCGAGTTCAACGAAAATTACCCGGTTTTCGCGACGACAACACCCGACGTGAGAGGGATCCAGTCACTGGATCCGCTCCGGCGCCTCGACGGCATTCTGTTCCCGGTGACAGACGGGATCAGGGATCTGCCCAACGACCAGCAGGGGAACAACCAAAACGGCAAACCAGATCGGCCTCAGACACCCAAAGACGAACGAACTCAGTGCCCCGCCGGTCAAATCAGTCCAGAGGGACGGCCTTTACTCGACGACAGGCCATACCAGAGAGAAATCGTGCTGAGAGAGTCGATTATAATCATCTGACTAAAGTTTTTATCATCGCTGCTCTCGCTGTATCAGCCATACTCGCTATATCGTATTTAATTTGATCTGTCATATTTACATATTAATATCCTCCGGCACTCTGAACCGGACGGGGGTCAAGCCGTGAGAAACTTGGGTTTAGACACGGGAGCCGAAGGGGCTCTATCACGATCCCGCAACCCACCCCACCGCACTTCGCTCACCCTGAGGGGTACGCTTGTTGGGGGCTTTTATATGGGCTTGTCCTGGCTCCGGGGCCGACTTACCGACGGCTAGTCCTACCAACTGCTTCTGGGCCTGTGGGACGTGTCTTTTCGGATGGGTCGGCGTCAAACCAAGCGTACGCGCTTGCCCCCACCGCGAAAGCGGGTGGGATTCTGCGCTGTACCGCTGTGATCAATGTTAAGTAAAGTTTCACACCTGTATTTAATCCGGATATCGAATCACAATAGTAAGCCCCATGTTCGTAAAAACGGTTCTCGAGTCTCTCCGTGGATTGTTCAAAGGGGAGACTTCTCTTTCACCACAGCAAATCTTCTCGGTGCTATCGAACCGCCGTCGTCGGTTCGTCCTCCATTACATACTCCAAAACGGGGAGGAAACCACGATTCGGAAGCTCACAGAACAGATAGCGGCCTGGGAATCGAGTACAGACACCGAATATGTTGATTCGGCGGCTCGAAAACGGGTGTATACGGCGTTACAACAGAATCATCTCCCGAAGATGGACGAGGCTGGTATCATTAATTTCCAGAAAGATCGGGGCGTTATTGAGAGAACTGACGCTGCAGACAAACTTGACGTCTACATTGAGGTCGCATACGGGCGCCAAATCCCGTGGAGTGAATACTATTTTGCGCTTTCAGTGGGGTGTTTTCTGCTTGTCGGCATCGCGTGGGCGGTTGGCTTTCCGTTCACCCTTATGCCGCCACTCGGGTGGATGGTATTTGTTACCACTATCTTTGCTCTTTCGTCGCTCGGTCATTTCTATGAGAACCGTAGCGATAAGTTCGGAAAAAGCGGCAAGCCACCGGAACTCGGGTAATAATTCGACCGCTGCATTTTCATAAATTACGGCGAAGCGGGTTCACTTTTATTGGGCCATGTTTAGACGCCGAAATTTGAACGGTAGAAGGCGCAACAAGGAAATACCGAAGAACTAGCAAAAGTTGCTACTTGTCGAATATACTAGGAAGTGAAGCGGGTAAGTTTTGATGGCTATGTCGAAACTCGCCCGCTTCACCGGGAGAATGGTTTCGCTTGCTCAAAAAGCCGTCGTCGGCGTTCCAAAACCGGCCGTAGAGAAGGGAGACGGCGGCTACGCAGACTGGGTGATCGTCGCGATTCACGGCCTTCGCGAGTATCTCGATCATCCGTACAGACGGCTGATGGACGTCCTTTTCGAAATGCGGCGTATCTGCCGAATACTACGCCTAGACCCGGATGATTTGCCGGATTACACAACCGTCTCGACGCGGATGCAGGACCT
>CAYXQY010000332.1:0-2631 GCA_964466525.1 uncultured Planctomycetia bacterium | reverse complement strand
AGCACCCTGGAGGCTCAGCGGAAAAGAACCTATGAAGAGGATTTTGAAGGGGATTTTTCCTCCCGTGCGGACCGCTGGAAGGGGAGCGCCCGACACGGTCAAACAACCGAGTCCAGCGAGGTTATCTCCGGAAAGGCGTCGTACAAATTATCCCGGGGAAAAGTGGCCGTAACCGACGAGAAGCTGAGGTTGACCGGTGGGAGCAAGCTGAAACTGAAATTTACATATCGCCTCACCGATCAACCGAAAGAAGGATTGATCCCGCACACGGAGGCCCGTATTGTTGGGAAAAAAGAAATTACCCCTTACCTGAAGATGAACATGTCCCGACAGGACCACCGCTACGATCGGGAAACTGGGAAGGTGTACTCGGCCAGAAAGAGCTTCACGTTTCCCTACACGGATGATTTACGGCTCATCTTTCGATGCGTGGGACCGGGTTCAATGGTGGTGGACGACATCCGGGTGGTCGTACGTCAGCAACCGTCCCCGAAACAGGCCCCCGACGGCTCGCCGGAACTTCTCCAACCGGAAGATGGAACCAGGAAAATCCATCCGTTGATCGAATGTAAATGGAAATCTACCGAATCGGCCCGGGAAATGAAATACACCATTCAGTTTTCCCGGTCAGAACAGTTTGCCGACGTTGTGGAGCGTGAGAGAACGGTGGACTGGCGAAAAAACCGTACGCTATCTCTCGTTCCGGATGATCGAATCATACCGGGGAAATGGTACTGGCGGGTGCGTGCGGAGAACAGCCACGGCCGGACCGACTGGTCGAACGTTCGAAGCTTCAGGATCGCCGAGCTGCAGAAACAGCCTCCTCCGTACAGCACATCCCCGAAACAACCGCTTTTTATCCTTGAAGGAAAACCGAAACGCTGGAAACAGATTCCGGACGATCTGAAACCGTACGTGTATTTGAAACTTCGGGGGCTCAGAAGTTTCAAGAAAGACCTGCTGGACCGGTGTGAAAAGGAAGGCATCCCGGTGCTCGCCTTTCGTTTCGGTCCGGGACCCGAACTGAAACGAGCGTTCAAAAATTATGACTGTCTAAAGGGCGTTGTACCCGCCGAGGGCGGAGCGCACGGCTACGACCTGGACGGATATACGAGGAACACGATGTCCCGACTCATCCGTCTTGCGGCTCGGTACGGGAAAATGGTGTTCTGGATGGATGGACAATGGAGGCAGCCGGTATGGTTGAGGAGTTCACTGACCCCCCATTTTTTCAAAACGATGCAGAAATATTCCGATTACTTCGTTCCCGTTACGAAACACAATTTTGCGTTCAGCCCCCTGGCGGCCAACTCGACTCTTATGGGCCTTGACCTTGGCAGGGTGGTCGGTCAGTGGGGGGTACAGATTGAAAGCTGGTATTATCATCCCTGGCGCGATCGCGCGAAATTTCCACCGCCGATGTACGCTCAGATGACGCTGGCCGCAGCGTCCGGTGGCGCCGGAGTCTTTGGATACGAACCGCCCGGCGACATCTGGGGGGATCGAGGGAGCGGATTGGAAGCCGATCAGGATTCAAAGCAATTCTCCCCCACCTGGACCGAAATTATGATTCCTCTGTTCCGGGAGATCATCAAACAAAAAGCATCGCCGACCCGGAAACAGATGCTTCAGCGGATTCGGGTGGCCATGCTTGCGAAAGAAAAAAACAAATACAACGTCGGCGGCGGCTACGTCGGCGGCGGCGGAATTCAGTGGGGAAGTGGCGACTTCTTTACCATCATGGACGGCGCATACGGCATGCGCCATCACGGAGAGGTGATTCCCAACAACGGCAAATATTATCTTCTTCCCATTCTGTCTGAATTTCTTCCTCCGGAAAATCGTCCGGTCAAGGACCTGGTGACCAGCGATCAGTTCAACTCCGCTGAAGAGGTTCGACAATACCTGAACGAAAAATATCCCGAACCCGAGGACACGGGTGGAAATGGATACGTTACCCGGGTTGGAGGAACGTACTTTGCCATGCATACCCAGGAGTTTCCAAATCAGAACCTGTCCCCGGTCGGAAATAAGAACATCAATGAAGAGTCGTTCCGAATTTCTCCCGATCGTCCCTATGCGGGAACCATTCAGGGAAAACTTGACCTCTACCAGTATCTGATGGCCACGCCATCACGGAACGCCGTCCGACTTCACTGTGGCGGAGCGCGGTCAGGCAAACCGGTGATCGAGGTCAAAGCGGATCAGAAACCGGACGTCTCCGTGAACGGACCCGGGGAGGTCACAAACCAGGAATGGACCGGGAACAAGCTGATTCTGCAGTTGAACCACCGGCACGGTAGCGTCAACGTTGTACTAAAGTAGTCCGTCCCGGCGGCGGTTCGTCGTCAGTTCGTCCCGGGAGTGATCCCGTCCTTTCATTCCAGCGCACGAGAGAAATTCAACCACCAGAGAAAAGCGATTCGAAAGGAATCGACCGAACGGTACACGAATTCTCCCTTCCAAATGTTCCACTTCCTATCTCGAAAGATTACTTCAACAGACCGACGGTTTTTTTTCGTCAGGAGGACCCGACCAAACACAAGTTTTTAGCGGCCTCCAATATTTCACCTGAAAACCGCCGGACAAATCATAGGAAAGGTTCATCCTGTGCTGGTTTGAGCCGGGACG
>CAYXQY010000331.1:0-2643 GCA_964466525.1 uncultured Planctomycetia bacterium | reverse complement strand
CGTGTCCATGACGTTCCCGACGGCCCGATCCATCGCCCAGGTCATGGCGGCCAGCTTTTTTCGCTTTCCATCAAGGTCCGGAAACCGTTCGAGATCTTCCTCCTTCGCGTGGAGTGGGGTATGTACCGCATTTAAGGACAGATACACGAAAAACGGTTGATCCTGGTTCTCTTCGATGAACTTGCATGCTTCCTGAGCGAACGCATCCGTGAGGTATTCATCCGGTTCCCTGTAGTTTTTAAAGCCCCGTTCCATCCCCTTCAACGAATGTGGTCCGTCCTCCTCGAACGGCCAGTACTGACGGGCGCCTCCCCTGAACCCGTAGAATGAGTCGAACCCCTGTTTCAGCGGGTGATATCGGTCGGCACCGCCCAGATGCCATTTTCCGATCGCAATGCTCCGGTATCCCTCTTTCCCGAGCGCTTCCGCCATCGTCGTCTCCTCCGGGGGCAATCCCATTTCTTCTCCAAGCAATTTGCTGGCGGGGTCCATCGCAAAAGGAACATTGTTCCAGACGTACCCGAATTCCTGTTGATATCTGCCCGTCATCAGGCCGGCACGCGACGGTCCGCAGCCGGGCGATGTGACGTACGCATTCGTGAACCGCATGCCTCGTTCGGCAAGTTTGTCGATACGGGGGGTCTTAAAGGAGTCACTGCCCTGAAAGCCGAAATCCGCATACCCTGCGTCGTCAGCAAAAATTAAAATGATGTTTGGCTTTCCCTCGTCCGCTTCGCCCGAAACAGGCAAACCGAAGAGAACACCGGACAGAAGAGTGACGCAAAGAAGCAGGCGTGTTTTTTTGGAGGAATTCATCATAAGCGGGTTGCTTCAGAATCCTGTTTGAGAAGGAGAAAATAAACGGGAACTTCATGCCTCAATACTTAACATTATATTTAATATAGGCTATTCGAGAATTCAATCGGTTTTCAACGATTCCCGTACGGAGAATGGGGAGGAAAAGTTTCGTAAACGTTTTCGGTGCTCCGATCCATCGATATAGGGACACACATGAAATTCCGACGTCTCCACCCGCATGAAAAATATTCATCGGGTAAACAGCTGACGTACGCTTACAGTTGAGATGAAAAGAACAACTCAGCATGTTAAGGTTCATTCGTTCTCAACCTGATATTCCTGGAAAATTGTTTCTGGTTTTTAAGGTACCCATGTGTCAAAAATGCAAAACCGGTTTCGTCTCACTCCTATTTTTGTTTGTTTTCATGCTGTGTGGGGTTACGCAGAAGATTGATACGGACTTCTCATCCAACCCCACGTTCGAGGGCTGGTCCACCGTCGCCGAACACCAGTTCAAGGAGGGAAATACATGGACCCCACCCGGCAACGATCGCCCGGGACACATTACCGTGAAGGAGGGCCGATGGCATTCCCCGAGTTTTCGGGTCCGGCCATTTCATTATTACCGGATTACCCTCGAAACCCGAATGAACGTCGAAGCCACGGAAAACCGGACAAAGAGGTCGGAGTTAAACGGGGGCTACTGGGCGGTGTTCTTTTACGATCGGCAGGTGAAACAGCATCCCGCCAATCACTACTCGAAAATATACCCGAGCACCGACTGGCGAAAGCAGCAGTTCGTGTTCATGGCCGAGGAGGGGTCGACGGGTGCTCACCTTCTTTTCCGGCCGAAAAGCGACATTCCACTGAGCATCCGCCGGGTCACCGTGGAAGCCATATCGGAGAAAAAGGCACTCGCCTGGTCCGAATCCGTCTATGCCTCCCTTCCTCAACTTCAGTACCGGCCGCCCGAAAACCGTCACAAACACCTCGGCGAAACCATCCGGAAGCTCAGGAACGGCGAGGACGTGAAAATCGTCACGCTCGGCGACAGCATCGCCAACGATCTGACCAATGGGTCCACCTCCGTGCTGCTCGAGCGCGCGTACCCGGGGTCGGACGTGACCTGGATCACCTCGGTCGGCAGTGGAAAAGGAGCATGGTATTTCCGGCGAAAAAACCGCGTGCAGGAATACGTGATCCGTCACGACCCGGACCTGTTAATCGTCGGTGGCATAAGTCACTGGGGACAGGTCGACACCTTCCGGGACGTCATTCACCAGGTCCGGGAAAAGATCGACCCGGATATCCTTCTTCTGAACGGTGTGATCGCAACAGAAGAGGGAAAAATCGGCACGCTCAGCCGGATTCCGTATCTGAACCGGCAGGAAGCACGGGAGCTGTACAACTCCTTTCCCGAACGAATGCGGTCCCTTGCCGGAGAAGAGCAGGTGGAATTTATGAACATCCGGCAAGCCTGGGAAGACTACATCGACCGCGTCGACCGTCCCCGAAGCTGGTTCATGCGGGACAGCGTACACGGTAACACGAGGGGAAAACAGATTGCCGGACGCATCCTGATTCGATATCTTTCCCCGGTGGAATAGACGCGGCAGAAACCTGTTGTTGCACCAGCTTCCTCTTTTCGGAAGGATTCGATTCGGAAACCAGCACAGGTTCCATCACGTCGCCGGTTCTCCCACACCTGAGCAGCCAATTAAGCATGAACCGGCCCGACGAACAACCTCTTGCGTCCCGCTCCCTCCGGACTCCTCCTCCGCCCCCCGTACTCTAAATCCCTGACCGTACTGCTACAAAACGTTCCTTACGAACTCACAGCGACCG
>CAYXQY010000330.1:0-2647 GCA_964466525.1 uncultured Planctomycetia bacterium | reverse complement strand
AGCGGTGAACACGCCCGTGGGCGTGCGGATGGGACGTCGACTGAACAAGAAAATCCAGAACGCCGACGTGTTCCTGTACAAAAACACGCTCCGCGCCGGTACCAACCCCGGCGATCAGGACCGATCGATCGGGATCTGGACCCTGAACAAGAAACCGCTGATCATGAAAGAAAACGTGATCGAAGGGTTCAAAACGAAGATCGGGGACGGGAAAAAGTAATCTCCAGCCGAGGGAGGAGAGCAGGCAATGAACAAAAACCGACGACACCGTGTGTCTGTTGTAGTGCACGAAGCGAAGCGGAGTGGACGTTGTTATTCAACCACGCGGGAAAAACATTCGATGAAAGGACGTGATATCGAACGTGATCCCCTTTCCGGGTAAACATCTTTTTTAAAAATACAACAAGAAAAACAAAGAACAGTTGAACGGGTTTTCACCTGGATGGAAATTGGATCCCGTCCCGGTTTAGATTAAAGATGATGTCTTAAGCTCCATCTTCGATTTTTATGAATTCCCCCCCGAGTTCATGTACGACTACCGCGAACTCTTCGAGGACGAAAAGAAGGAGATCCTCAAGCGGCGAAAACAACGCGCTTATCCACTTCACGCTCCGCCCCATCCCATTGACGATTATGATCGGTACCACATGTGGGCGTCGTGTGTGGATCACAAACCCATCTTCTCCGAACCGGCGGACCTCTCCCTTCTCCAGGATCACCTGTTAAGTGGATTCGACGACGCGGACATCACGTGTTATGCATGGGTGTTTCTCCCCGATCACTACCACGCTCTGATCGAACCGGAAGACCTGAACGACCTGGGGAATATCCTGCGTATCAAACACAGCAAACTCGCAACCATCATCAACAAAAAGTATAATCAAACCGGACGCAGCGTCTGGAATCGGTACGGCGAACGAGGCATACGCGGCTCGGATCACTTCTGGGCTACGATTAACTACATCCACTATAATCCGGTACGACACGAACACGTGGAGAAGATGACCGACTGGCCGTGGTCAAGTTTCCACAGATACCTCGAGGAACACGGGAAAAAGAAAATGAAAAACATCTGGACCTGCTACCCCATCGACGATTACGGAAAAGGATGGGATTGGGAAGAAGAATAAATACCGAACACGTCAAGGAAAACCGGTGACACCGTGTGTCTGTTGTAGTGCACGGAGCGAAGCGGAGTGCACGTTGTTATTCAACCACGCGGGAAAGACCATTCGATGAAAGGGGGTGATATCGAACGTGATCCCCTGCTCCGCGTGCACATCTTTTTTTAAGAATACAAAAAAAACACAGAACAGCTGAACGGGTTTTCACGCACGCGTCAGTGAAATTCATTACAAACACACCATGAACACGGACAAGAACCAACGTGCACTCCGCTTTGCTCCGTGCACTACAACGAACACACGTAATCAATGGGATTTCGCGTCTTCAAACCTCTGGCGCTCACTTCTGTGTCTCGACCTCCTCACAACACTGTTTTTTTAAACAAAAACCGTTCGATGAACAGGCTTTCCCCCACGCCACCGTGAAACCCTTTCAAACGGGGAACGTACCCAAACAAGAAACAACGTCCACTCCGCTTCGCTTCGTGGACTACAACGGACACACGCTGACGACGGGATTCCTTATATTCTACTGATCACGGATGTCTCCGGTGTGCTTTCTGAAGTTTTTTATACGATGAAAAGTAATGTAATTCGCGTCGTGGGCGTTGTGCGCGTTCGTTCCGTCCGGCTCCGGATGGGCGGTTCGGATGAGAGCGACGATGTCTTCACCGTCGAACTGCCAGTCGGGGTACTGATATCCTACGTGCTTGGCGTCAGGGTGCTGAAGAAGAATTTTGTTGACCTCCCAGTTGCGCAAATCCTTCGAAGAAATCAGGGCCAGGGTGTTCCGGGTCCGATTCGGTGTTTTCTTTCCCTGAAACTCCGGCGGAATATAATTGGTCAGGGACCAGTATCGCTCAGAGACGCCGTCGTACCGGATGGTAAACTTTTTGCAGCCGCCGGGCAGGTTGATAAAGCCCCGATTCGGATCAAAGTGTAACGTCTCTCCATCGTCCGACACATTCACAATGGCCGCACGTCCCCCCTCGGGCTGATTGTCCCTCCGAAGTAGATTCACCAGATTCCCTTTCGGCGTGACCACCACGTTGCCTTCCAGCCAGCCTCGGCCCGGCCACTCCGAGTCATACCGGAGCCGGTTGCTCATCGACCAGCTGGACGCCTTTAGAAGATCGGAATCCACGGGCGCGGAAATCACCATGGCCCGGAGGTTCTCCGCCCAGCCCTCGGGCGGATTCCGATCCTCAACCGCACGCAGGATCCGGCCGTTGTGAACCGCCACGGGCATCGGTCCCGTGTGATACTGCTGATCGGTCCGGAGCAACCCACTCCTCCGGTCTTCCGGCTGCGTCCACGTTTCTCCCCCGTCGGAGCTTTTTGGAATCACGAGGTCCCCGTACCGCGCCGTCGTGCCGAACAGGTACAGAGCGCCACGGAACGTGAACAGCTTGCCCCACAGGGACGGTTTGACCTCCGCGATCTTCGTCCAGGAGGCCCCGCGGTCCGTGGACCGGAAAAGGGCCGTGCGCCCCACGTTGCGGTAATTCGACCCGGGCCCGAAA
>CAYXQY010000329.1:0-2657 GCA_964466525.1 uncultured Planctomycetia bacterium | reverse complement strand
TCGTTTATCAAATACGCACTTTCCGCGACCGCTTCCATCTCCCTTGGCGGCTGGTCCTCTCTCGAGGCGGCGGAGAACGAAATGCCATACCGCAAGCTCGGTACGACCGAAGAAAAGGTTTCACTCCTCTGTCTGGGAGGTCATCACATGGGGAGGCCAAACTCGGATAAGGAAGCCATAAATCTTATGCGAACGGCCATTGAAGAGGGGGTCAATTTCTTCGACAACGCCTGGACCTACCACAATGGCCGCAGTGAACGACGCATGGGGAAAGCGCTCAAGGATGGGTATCGGGACCGGGTGTTTCTCATGACGAAGGTGCACGCTCGAACACCGGAGGAAGCGAAGAAACAACTTCAGGACAGCCTTGACCGATTACAGGTGGATACGATCGACCTGTGGCAGGTCCACTCCGTGGGCAATATGTCCTCCGTAGAACGCATTTATAATAGCGGCATGCTGGATTACATGCAGGAAAAGCGAAAGGAAGGGACCATTCGATACATCGGTTTCACCGGTCACGATCACCCCCGGCCCCACCGTGCCATGATCGAACGCGGGTTTGACTGGGACACGGTTCAGATGCCGGTCAATCCACTCGATTATCATTACCGCAGTTTTACAAAGGAGGTTCTCCCGCTGGCGCAAAAAAACGACATCGGCGTGATTGCCATGAAAACCCTTGCCGCCGGGCGAATTCCCTCCAGGGACGTTGTCTCCGCGCCGGCCTGCCACCGATATGTGATGTCCCTTCCCGTATCGACGGTCTGCACGGGCATGGAGTCCAGGGAGGTCCTCGAACAGAACCTGAATACGTTCAAAAACACGTCCCCGATGGGAGAAGAGGAAATTGATACGCTGTTGGCTCAAACCCAAACGGTAGCCAGTGGAGGAAACCTTGAGCACTATAAGTAGAAACGATCTGAAATCGGGCCTTTGAGCAAATAAGGTGTTAAAGGCAAGCTCCCCTGTTCTGTAAAGTACGTTATTCGGAAGGGGTTTCTGCCTATTTCCTGTGTACTATCGCAACAGGAGATTTCGAGCCATCTGGTGTAGCTCACCTTTTGCTCATTTTACCATCAGACCGAACTTCCATCTCCAGGATACTGTCATCCAGATCCGGGCCCAGGCATGGCCCCCTGAGCTGATTCATCCGCCGGTGTCCACGAGTCCACTTTCTGTCCGGGTCTCCTCCGGCTGCTTAAGAACAATGGTTTCGCAGGTCCTTCACGACCGGGCTTTTGCGGTCTGATGAGATCTGTTTGAAATTCTTACGTTTTCTGAGGCTCGATTCATCCGTTTCCACTGCTTCTGCCGGGCGTATCCGCTGTCAATCGGTTCGAGGAAATCGTCGAAGGTCGAACCCTGAAAGCGATAAAATTGAACGAACGTTCGCATTCTGTTATTATTATCGACCCTGTCACTGATCCGAACAGACAATCTGTTGCTCGTTATTATAAAAGGATCAGGGATCTGTCATCTTCTGTTGGGACATGGATGGTCCGGTTTCACTGATCATGCCCCCCAACGAAGACCCCCGTTCAATGAATTTCGATAGAGACCTCTGATGGATACACGTGTAATCCGTGCACTTTTTGGTGGTACTTTCGTCCTTTTTTTACTTGTATCCTCCCTTGCCGCTCAGGGAAAAAAAGGGACGGTCGAACACATGGATTACGGTCCCGTCATTGGTGCTTCCTATAGCTTCGATCAGATTGATCAGAAGGTGCCCCGCGGACTGGCGATTCACTTGCCGGGAGAGGGCGTGGCCGTGTTTGATACGGAGCTGCTGAAATTCGTGAAAGTCACGATGCACGGATCCGTGGATCTGAGTGACACGGATTACCTCCGGACGAAAGGGGGAGGGGGACTGCCGAAGGTGACGGGAACGCCCATGATCCGTACGGGGAAGGGGCCGGGGGTTTCTTCCGGGGCAAACTGGTCGGATCCCCGTCCGGACGAGGCCGGACCGATGTCGCGAGCACGAGGCCGGTTCAAGGGATACTTCCGACACGGTCGGCGAATCGTGCTGTCGTATTCGGCCGGGGCCGCGTCCGTTCTTGATCATCTCTGGCGGGTGGAGGAGGAGGATCAACCGGCTCTGGTCCGGTCCATGCGAATAAAGAATCTGCGTGAAACAAAACGGTTTCGATTGCACGACCTCGGCAAAATTAAATCCGTAAACCGGGGTTCAAACTGGTGTGTGATTCAGGGGGACGACGAAAAACTCGGCATTGCCGTTGTGGGAGCGCCCAACCGAACGTCACTGAAACTGAAGACGAACAGTGCCGCGTCGCTGGAGGTTCGGAAGGGAAGCGGTCCGGTTTCGTTCCGGGTGATCACGGCGAGGTTTTCTGAAAACGACCGGAATGCAGAAGGGTTCTTGTCCATGGTGATTGAAGCGTCCGCCGGCGCACCCGATCTTCGGAATCTGAAAGATGGCGGGCCGGGTATCTGGACGAAAACACTGACCAGAGAAGGGTCCGTTTCCTCGAAAGAAAGCGGGTACGTGAACGATGAGATAAAGGCACCGACGGAAAACCCCTGGAATGCGTTCATCCGGATCACCGGGCTGGATTTTTTCGAAAATGGCGATGCGGCGGTGACCACGTTTAACGGCGACGTCTGGTTGGTTTCCGGCCTGGATGGTTCGCTTG
>CAYXQY010000328.1:0-2676 GCA_964466525.1 uncultured Planctomycetia bacterium | reverse complement strand
TGCCGATCAGATCGCCAAATGGAAAAAGGATTTCCAGGATAACAGCGAAAAGGCCTTCTCTGATGAAAAGAAAGAAGAGAAGAAGGTCAAGGACAGTGATCTTTACCGCCGGATAGGGGAACTGGAAGTGGAGAACAACTTTTTAAAAAAAAGCTTGTGGAAAACCGGACTGTAGGACAAAGGAAGGAATTGGTGGAGAGAAATGCCCCAAATGTGAGCATACGTAAGCAATGTGAGTGGTTGGGGATCGATCGCAGTAGTGTCTACTATGAGCCCAGGGGAGAGAGTAATGAGAACCTTCATTTGATGAGACGCATGGACGAATTGTTCCAGCATGAACCGACCTACGGTGTTCTTCGGATGCAGGATCTGCTGGCCGAAGAGGGGTTGAACTATAATGTGAAACGGATCAGGAGACTTTTACGCCTGATGGGCATAGAGCCGATCTATCCGAAAAAGAACCTCAGCAAGAGGGAACAGGCCAAATATGTCCATCCATATCTGCTCAGAGGCCTTTCGATCGATCGCCCCAACCAGGTCTGGGCGGTGGATATCACTTATATTCCCATGAGAAGAGGGTTCATGTACCTCACGGCCATTATCGATGTGTACAGCCGATATATGGTGGGTTGGCAACTTTCGAACAGCCTTGAGAAAGAGAATCAGACGGAATTGTTGCAGGAATGCCTCAGGCGATATGGAAGCCCAGAGATCATCAATTCGGATCAGGGGAGCCAGTACACCACGGAACATTGGGTGAGTTTTTTAAGGCATCACGGAATAGCGATAATTATGGACGGAAAAGGAAGGGCCACCGACAATGCTCATATCGAACGGTTCTTCAGGACCCTGAAACGGGACCATATTCACCTATATCCGGCAGATAATGGAATGGCCCTGTATTTAGGCATCAAAAGGTTCATCAACAAATACAATTATCGGAGAACGAACCAGGGTATTGACCGAAGAAAGCCCGGTGAACTTTATTTGGAAGTAGCTTGAATGACCTTGGAAATGGCAAGAACCAAACAAGGAAAATTAACTTAACTTAGCCTGAAATTGGTCGGACAAATGGGGAGTACCTCACACTAATATTCTAAAAGTAGTGTTATTAACTCCTCTTTTATAAATAAGGGAATTTGAATCCTCAAAATAAAGAAGATCTCTGAATTCTTCCAGAATAGGCTGATATTCTTCTTTTTTGGAATAGGGAGCAAGGCCCATGATCTTATACTCATGCTCATTAGGGACCATTATAATAGGTCACACCGGAGTAGAGTTTGTCGAGAGAATCCGAATCGGGAATAACATTTTTCCTTTTAATTCTTCCTTTTTCACCAATATTAACAGTACATGATAGCTTATCACCTCCTCCGTCAGAGGTTACTACCAAAACCTTATCATCGTGTTCAAAAGGAGAACAATAATAAGCCGTATTGGCATGAGCTGAATGGTGCTCAACAATTTTAAGCCTATCTGTTGGAATGCCATTTTTCTCGCATTCCTTGATTTTGTTTTGATTAAGACGATTCTTCTTTACTTCATATAACTTGGTATTACGCAGCCAATCCTTTAAAACCCTTTTCATATTATCACCCTTCTCAAAACGTTTTTTCATAATATCACGGGTAGAAATCCTAGGATTCACTATCATGTGATTGCTTACCAAAAAGAAAAGGTAAATATCATCAAATTTTAATGAATTATCCTCTAATAATTTATAAAAAGCTTTTACTGGAAACCCCGAAGCATTCTTTTCCCTTGAAATCCGTTCTTCTTGAAGAGCATAGCTTAATTCCCCTTTTCTGTAAAGAGCAACAGAGGCATTGTGTCCATCATGTATCCCTATAATATTCATAGGTTACTTTTTATTAGCAAATGGTCAAAGAAAAAAACAAGTTCAATAAAACCATGGAAAAACCTGGTAATAATAAAAAAAGTTCATTTATAAGGTTATCCAAAGAATGTTCTTTATTAGATTCCAAAGCCTTCTGGGTCATCCTATAATAGGGTGAATCAATAGGCAAATTGTCTTTCCCCTTAAAATGTCATTCCAGTTTTGGGATATTATTTTCCAATTTTCTGAATTGAATTGGTTTTATTTTTTGTGAAAGCTTATATCACCTTGTTTTATATATCCATAGGTCTGTTTTAAATAAAGGTATATAATATTTACGGAGCACTTTTGCCTTATTGAACCCTTCAAATTGAAGCCAGGCCTCATCGCTGAAATAATTTAAATTTGAGTACTTTGTTTTCTTATTGTGCCCTCTTAGCTGCCAATAGATCTCCCCTACGTGAGGCTCCCAAAAGGTAGATATAGCTGGAACCATAATAAAGAATGTCTTACCAGCCCTATCAATCTCTTTTATTACTCTGCATAGTTTCTCAATAGGTTGAATATGTTCCAAAGTACCCATTGAAATTATCATATCAAAATGATCATCTGGGAATGGAATTTCCTCAACGTCCCCGATTGTTAAGTTAAAATTAGTTCCTTCAAATCTTTTATCTGTTAAATCCATACCATGTAATTCATAATTTGGATCATTGGCTAAAAATTGTAAAAAATCACGTCCATGGGAACTGCCAATATCCAAGATTTTTATTGGTCCAGATAGCCGTGCATTTTCCTCGAATACTCTCTAAAGATATCCTCCTTTAAGTCGCATAAAC
>CAYXQY010000327.1:1305-2698 GCA_964466525.1 uncultured Planctomycetia bacterium | reverse complement strand
CTGGGAAGGTCTCATGTCGACTTACCTCCCTTCTGGATCTTCGAGGATGTCGTGAACGAAGACGAAAGACCAGTTTGCTTAGCTGTCTCCCCGGGACGTTCTCTTGAAGTGAAGAATGCCATTCGTGAGGTTGTCATCACCCGGCTTGGGTCACTATAAGGGTCGTTTTTATCAGCTTCCAGTCGGACATGGTGTTTATTTCTCGTACATGCTATCGACCCCGAAGATGTTTTTTTCTTCGGCGATCGGATACAGGGACAGCCGCATTTTCGTTCCCACGATCCGTTCTTCAATTCGTTTTTCGATCTCCCGCTCGGACAACTCAAGAGCTTCTTCCACGGTCAACTCGAGGACCTCCTCCGAGGTGTCCCCACCGAAAATAACGGTGTCTCCATCCGACGTCCGGGCTTTCACACGCAGATCGTGAACCGGCTCTACGTCCAGGTGCACGGGACAGTGATCGTTGACCAGCGCACGCCGGCATTCCGGGCACCGCTCGATCAGGCCGCTCTCCGGAATGATCTCGTCTACTTCACGAACCGGGAGGGAGCCCCGTATGTCCACGTCCCGGTCCAGAGGGTGTACCTCGGTGCGGTCGTTCATGTTCAATCGCAGTTTCCCGTTCCAGTCCTCCACGACGGCCCCTTCGATGCAGTAACTGTTTCCTTCCTCTAATTCGGGCAGAGAGGCTCGCCGCCAGGAGACGAACGGGATCTCGCCGGTGTCGTCGTTCAACGTACCGGACTGGGAAACGGCATCGGTTGATTCATTCCGGAGGCGTGTCACTTTCCCCTCCACAGTGACCCAGGTTCCAGAACGCTCGATGTCGGAGATCTTTATTTGAGAACAAACAATGGTTAAACTGGAACTGAATAGGGCCCATCCGAAAAGGGGTCGATAGGCTGATTTCCTATTAACCCACCGCTTCAGCGGTGGGTATGGATGAAGACACACGGTTCCTGATAACCCTTTTAAGGGTTTTTCTTAGAAACCAGCGAAAAGAAAACCGTTAAAACGGATTTGGAATTCAGGATCTTCCGCAAACCCACGACTGAAGTCGTGGGTTAATGAGAATCCCCCTTTCGGACAGGCCCTAAATAGACGATTTGTTCCGTGACCCTCATTGAATTCATGTCAGATGAATAAACTTGATCGAATCACTATTGATCCTGGCAAATATCAGGGGGAACCGTGTATCCGTGGAATGAGAATTCCAGTCTCCCTGATCGTGAAGTTGGTGTCCGCCGGAAAGACTACCGATGAGATTCTATCTGATTATCCCGAACTGGAACGTGAGGATATAAAACAGGCACTTCGGGGTTAATAAAATCTGACGACAGGGATCTGAATGAGGGCTCCATTATCACAATTGAGGATAATAGAATACGATCTC
>CAYXQY010000327.1:0-1295 GCA_964466525.1 uncultured Planctomycetia bacterium | reverse complement strand
TTATGGTAAGTTAATCAAAACGTAGAATCAAACTTCAGTTTACTTCCAAGAAATAGGCGTGGTTCAATGATGAACTGCATTGGTTAACACGAATGGATGTCCCCTCCCTCACGGTCGGGGTTCTGTAATTATGTATGACGAGCAATACCAAGCACTTAACAGAACCCCGACCGTGGGGAGGGGGCGGAAGGCGGGAAAAGTGTTGCCGCGATTTGAACCACGCCATAAAATTTGACGACAGGGATCTGAATGAGGGCTCCATTATCACAATTGAGGATAATAGAATTCGATCTCGCAAGCTTCCTATTCAGGAATAACATAAAGACTGAGCTGGATCGGGAAATGATCGCCTTCACCAACGCGCGGAGGACGAACGACGGCAGAGGAGCAAGGGCGCAGGGGTGCGGGGGAGTGGACACCGGGGAAAGGTTCCTGAGGGTAAACGATGATAACGAGGTTTCCGGAATCTTGATCGATGAATAGAGAGTACCCCGGCCGTGAGGGAGGGGGCAACCAACCATTGACATACTTCATCACGATCTGCTGTTACGGTACCCGGTTGCCCGGCGACCCCCGCGGGACCACAACCGATAACCACGATATCTACGGAACGCCGTTCAAACCGGGCAACCCCATACTTCACCAGAAGAGCCGGGAGGCGATGGCGCAGGAGCCGTATCAACTTGATCTTCCCCGGAGAGACGTTGAGATGCACACGATTCAGGAAGTGTGTGAGTACCGGGAATGGATTTTGCTTGCGTGCCACGTTCGGAAAACCCACCTGCAGACTGTTCTGCACGCGAATCATTCTCCGGAGCGAGTGGGAAGTGATCTAACGTCATACGGTAGCCGCAGGCTGAATGAGGCCGGATTTGACCATGCGGAGCGTAAACGGTGGGCGGGGCATCAGAGCAATCCATATCTATGGGAGGTAGATGCTGTTCAGGCGGCGATTCGGTACACACTGCATCAGCAGGGAGAGGCGATGCAGATGTATCTGCATCCGGAGTTGAGAGCGTTTGATTTCAGGGAATACCGCCATGAGATTGATGTGGGATTGAGGAGGTTTTTTCGTGAGCATGGTGTTATCCGGTCCCCTCCCTGACGGTCGGGGTACTGTCGATCCTGTCGTGATCTTATCCGTCCGTGCTCCGGTCGAGTCGCTGTCGGACGAATTGTTTCGCCTCCTCTCTGCTGGAAATGTCTTCGTTCAGTTGTGCCCGCCGAACCGCTTCCAGGAGTTCCCCGAAGATCGGTCCGGGTTCCAGATCCAGGTCCTTCAGGTCCTCTCCTGT
>CAYXQY010000326.1:0-2699 GCA_964466525.1 uncultured Planctomycetia bacterium | reverse complement strand
TGTACGAAACCATGCTGGTTCATCATCGGGACGTCCCGCTGGTCAACCGTCATCTTCGTCGTCTCCGTTCGTCCTGCGAACGCCTGGACCTCCCATACCCCGGCGATGAACAGGTGCAACGGGCGATTACTGAGACAGTTGACGAAAATACAGGGAGGCACGGAGGCGAGTCGCCCCAGAAGTCGTTCGTATTAAAATTGCTGCTAACGGGAGGAATTGGACAGGGGTTGTACCGCTCCAATCCGCCCGAGCCGGAACTTCTGGTCCTACCTCGTTCCCTCCCCCCTCGGATCAAACAATGGAAAAAGAATGGAGGCATCGGTCAACTTGTGGAAGCCACAGGAAGCACCGGTAACCCGCTCGCTCAGGTTAAATCCACGTCCCGACTCGGGGAAACACTCGCACTGGAACGGACCCGGCACGAAGATGAAGCCTTTCGCGAAGCACTGTTCATCGACGAGGACCATCAACTGCTGCAGGGGGCACGAACGAATATCTTCTTAAAACTGGATGATGCCTGGATAACCCCCCCCGTTTATGCCGGATTACTGCCGGGGGTGGCACGAGAGTTGTTTCTTGACGGAGCTGCCTCGAACAGGGTTTCGGAAGCCAATTTGTTTTCCAGGGCGTTGTTCGACGCGGAATCGGTTGTGGTGACGAATGCGGTCACCGGTCCGATACAGCTCCGGAAGATTCAGGCACCATCCCTTTTCGCTTTTGAAGAGAAATCAATTCAATTTCGTGTGAAGGAACAAACAGAACTCGATATGATATGGCAGGATTGTGTCCGGTCGTGAACCGGGATCCCATCGAGAGTGGAGAACCTGGCCCTTCAAACTTGAAAGTAAACGTACTTTCCCTCATAACGCGAAGGAAAAATATTTTCCGTTTCAGTAACTACCCACATCCACATGGACACCACGTTAATCACCGGGGGCGCCGGTTTCCTGGGGTCTCACCTCTGTGAGCATTTTCTGGAAAAGGGACATCGCGTCATCAGTCTCGACAACCTTCGGACGAGTCATCCCGATAACATCTCGTCGCTGATCGAGAATGACCGCTTCCGATTCATCGAGTACGACGTGACCGAGTACATCTACGTGAAAGAAGACGTGGACAACATCCTTCACTTTGCTTCGCCGGCAAGCCCCCGGGACTATATGAAGTATCCTATCCACACCCTGAAAGTGGGTTCACTGGGCACACACAATACACTTGGCCTTGCAAAACAGAAAGACGCCCGTTTTTTGCTCGCCTCCACCTCCGAAGTATACGGTGATCCGGAGGAGCATCCCCAGACGGAGGAATACAATGGAAATGTGGATCCCCTTGGTCCCCGTGGCGTGTACGACGAATCAAAGCGGTTTTCGGAGGCCATGACCATGGCTTACCACAAAAAGCACGGTCTTGATACCCGTATCGTTCGAATCTTTAATACGTATGGTCCCCGGATGCGTGTTGACGACGGGCGGGTGCTTCCAAACTTTTTTAGCCAGGCACTAACGGGAAAAGACCTCACCATTTACGGGGATGGCTCGCAGACTCGTTCGTTCTGCTACGTTTCGGACCTGATCCGCGGTATCGACAACCTGTTACACGCGGATCTGCACCAGCCCGTCAACCTCGGCAACGATCGGGAGATCACGATTCAGGCACTCGCTGAAAAGGTCCTGGAGATCACGGGTTCGGAAAGCGGGACGTCTTACGAACCGTTACCGGAGGATGATCCGGAAGTTCGATGCCCGGACCTCACACGGGCCCGGGAACGGTTAAACTGGCGCCCGGAGATCTCCCTCGAAGACGGCCTGAAACGAACCATGTCGTACTTTCAATCAGCACTGGATTTGCGGGACGCCCCGGACGGAGAGAAGAAATAAATGTTCGCACCTCTTCCATCGAAAAACCGGTGTTAGATTCGTTCAGAGCGAACATCCGTGGGAGCATGGAGTGGATCGTGATGTCGGGGGTGTTCTTTCTCTGCACGGTCGTTTTCTCCGGGGCGCAGGAGCCGGGAGAAGAACCCGGGATTTCTCCGGGCGGGACGGAGGGTTCCCCTACGGACACCCGGGAATTACCTCCGAAGACCCCGGAGGACCGGGAACTCGAGGAGGAGCTGGGGAAGGTTTACTCCGCCGTGGAAGCGCTCGGAGACGTCCAGGTGGCCGTGCACCGTGGCGTGGTCCGGCTGTCCGGCGAGGTGGAACGGCCCGGTGCGAGGGAGGCCGCGGAACGGATCGCGGGGCGCCTTGACCATACCCTCTACGTGGACAATCGCATCAGTGTGGCGGAGGCCCCGCGTGGCGCGACGGAAGAACTGGCGGAACGGACCCTTCAGGACGAAGAGATTCATAACACGCTAACCACGATTTTCAATCGTGTGGACGAACTGCAGAACGTCAGGGTCGACGTGCAGTCCGGTGTGGTTCGGCTTTCGGGGGAAACGGCAAGTTCGGAGGTGTACACCAGAGCGGAAAACCTGGCGCGTGAACTGGAAGGCGTCCGGTACGTGGACAACGACATCACGGTGCACCCCGAGGTTTCGGATCGGTTATCGGACGTGTTCGACACCGCCTGGAATAAGCTTCGGCAGTTTGCATGGTATCTTCCGCTGTTTCTGCTCTCCCTTGTGGTCGTCGTGCTGTTCTGGTGGATCGCCCGGTGGATTGTACAGGTGTCGTTCCTGGGGGAGGACCCGGCCG
>CAYXQY010000325.1:0-2739 GCA_964466525.1 uncultured Planctomycetia bacterium | reverse complement strand
GCGATTCCGAAGAGGAGACACCCAGCAGCTAATTGATCAAATATTGGTGATACGTTTGGGACTGCTCCCATCGAATGGTATGAGATAACCATCATTCCGAGGGTTGCGCCAGAGAAGAGGATGTATGCGCCCAAGACTGCTGACATGGCTACAAGTCCAATAGCTAGTTGGTACAATATCCCATTGGATAGAGGGCTGCGGTCTTCGCTTGTTACTACCTCGCCGAATGGGTCGAAATAGTGCTCAAACAATCGCGACCATGTTCGTTTCCAAACGGTCGGATCTGGCTCGGTAATTTTCGTATGTCTCGACAATATGCTTGTAATGGTATAGCTGACGTATCCTATAGCCGAAATTATGATTCCACTCATCACCAAGCTAAACATCGCTACCAATAGTGATCCGGCATTCGCCAGTTCTTGGATAAAGGGCATGGGTTATGTAGCGGCTCCAATCTAAATAAGTTCTTTTCTAAGTAGTCACTCAATCAAAGCGAGAGGTCCTCAATTCGATCTTCCTAGAGGAAATTAATACTAGCTAGTAAGGCAACTCAGAACCTCTAGGCATCGATTTCCGGGGATTTCGGGGAGTCCACTTTCGCTCCGGTCAGCGAGGCCTTTTCTGATGCCCCGTTGTAACAAGCTACTAAGATGAACATCGAAGTTGAGGAGCATACGACACTTCCGGATACTCTCCTCAAGAGAAAAGAGGTGGATTACGAATACGGGATCATTGAAACCCCTCGAAAAGCAAATCGCGTTGACGCCTTGGGAGAAGGTGAACGAATTCACGAGACTGCAAGAGGTGTGAACGAAGCTTATCTCGAGTTCTCGGCATCAGAATTGGAGGACATTGATCCACAATCGGTAACTCCAGGCGGGAAGTTAATCGAGGAGGTTTTAGAGAATGCTCGAGAGGGCGAGTTTACATTTCCTGTAGTGCAGTATACTGGCCGATCGAGATTAGACGAGGACCAAGCTGCGGAACTGGTCCAGTTCTTGACAGACAACTTCGGCATAGTGACCGTTCCGTTGAAATCGAAACAGCTGGATGAACCAAATTTAGAGCAAAATCCCGGTCCTGTAAACCGACACCTCGAGAGTATTGACCGAATTCTGAAGGTCGCGGAAAGTTCCTCCATGGATCCAGCTATATTTGGAACTGTGCCGGCTGTCCCTTGGAATTTCATCCAGGATTATTTAGAGGTGTATATGGGTTCGGTCGATGGCTTCTGTATCGACTTCCTCGGGAAGAAAGCGACCGCAAAAGCTCGAGTCAGGGGAATAATTTCAAATCTGATGAATCATCTTGGCGAGCACCAGCTTCACCGCAAATCGCTCCTCTATGGGGTGAATGCTTATCGTGGAGCAAACAGGGGTGATGGACCAAAATCACCTGCAGAAGACCTCTTGTCTGTCGGCATTGGAATAGACATCCTCGGAGGAATATACTATAGTGCTCGAAGTGGTTGGAGTGACGATAAGACAGAGGTTAATGATGTCCGAATCTTCCACACCGAATCGTGGCAACATGAGTATGTGGACGCGCCGGACGTCCCATCGGAGATTTCCTCCAGGTCGGCCTTCGATCCGGTAGAAATTCAAAAACAAGTGAAACGAGGTGAGGAAGACCGATTGGAATTCCTCTATGAGAGTGAGCAGATGAACCTTGCATTTGCCGATCTTCGGGAAGCAATCGATGATGAAGGTGGAACTGATTTCGTGAGAAGCAAGCAGGGAGTCACGGATAACATCAAGAGCAGGATGGAGGAAGCAAGGTCCGCCTACGATCAGGGCACTTCCAATCCAGCTGTTTCGTCATTTTAGAGTCATTCTCATTCTGGACATCGTCCCAGAGTTGACAACCGCTCATGCTCTTCTGTTCGAATTGGATACCCACATTGGTCACAAACCTCGTACGGAGTGGTGTCATCGATTATTGCTTGAACTTCAGCAATGCGGGACCACTGTTGACGAAAACCCCGGTCATTGACAATCTCTCTCCAGAGAAGTAGGTGGGTATCAGGCCCCGGTGCGGTTAACAGATAGTTTTGATCTCCTTCCGCAAGCAAGAGCTCGGGACCAAAGTAGGTATTCGTACGCTCTACGACAGTCAAGCAATCAGGTATTTCCGCGTCAGAGAAACGCTGCTCGATTGAGTCGATGGAAATCTGGTCCCTGCGCTCCGACCTGAGCATAACTTTACGAGATGAGTACCCGGTGGTAGGACCAGTTTCGGTTTCCGGCGTGGCTTGAGAAATAATTGAAGTGCCCTCAGCCTCCGCGTTTTCCTCAAATCGACTTGGTTGCTCAGTCATTTGATTCTCTTGGATCTGCGTCCAACCGGTATAACGCCGTAGCTGAATGAATGCACTCGATGCAACCAGCCACCTCCAGGACTTCCAACCGATGGCCGACCGTATTCCTGTGATACCCCGTCATATCGACGATATACCCCTTTGTCCGGTCGCCTTCCTGGAGCTCATCGAGGATAGCTCTGTCAGCATCGCTCAAATCCTCTGAGCCGATTGTGGGAAGGCTCACGCAATCCAGATTCTGAATGCATATGCTAATAGAACTTTCTATCTCAACGGGTAAATAGTATGTGCAAATTGCATGCCCAATTAGAACAGTCGTTGTTAACCGGGGTAGATTCATGACGACCGCCGACTCGAAAACCGATTATAAAATATCCAAAGTGGTTGTACGTTACCGCAGACTAAATTTACCTCACTCGGTC
>CAYXQY010000324.1:0-2746 GCA_964466525.1 uncultured Planctomycetia bacterium | reverse complement strand
ACATATCTATCTGGCAAATTCTTGCTTACCCATATGGGTGAGCCGAAATTTAGTCGAGTAGCTTTCGTATCACCAAACGGCCAAAATGCTTAAGTCAAAGCCCCCCCATTAATGAAATGCAATGGCAATCAGTCATCACCCGAATGACGAACTCGCTGCACAAGTTCAGGCAAACCGACGAACATCAGATCTGGCGCTTCGGCGCGCAGAGTACTTCCAGGTTTCAGCCGACGTGGCTCCAGATCCCTGGTCGGCGGAATAAAGTCGATCACTTTTTTTTGCGCGATATTTATTACCCATGTAGATTGAGTTAAATTTAGTAATTTCAACATCTCTTCCTCCAATGTCGCAAGCTGTTTTAATCGGCTAACTGGAGCGTGAAATTAAAAAACATTGGGGTTTGGGTATGGGTGATCGTAACGGGGATCTCGCTTACTGAGATTGTTGACACTTCTACTGCGCACATACCCGATCACCCATATGGGTATTCCGATATCCCGGCGATATAGTGGTGCTATTGTATTCACAGCACGATCCCCGTGAAATGAAGTATGTCATCTAATACAACCAGGCTTGTGCTAGTTACATCAGTATTTGCATTCTCTCGAAAATCCTGAAACGGCTGATATTGGCAGTGTTAGTATGGTGAGACCCCCAAAATCTATTCTTGAAGAAACGCGGGGCTTAGTACTCACTACTGTCGATACGCTCTCAGAGCATTCTCATGGCTCTCAGCACATTATTGATTTGAGTTGACATTAATCGAGTTAGCAATATCATCTATGATACTCGACGCAGGGTTTATACCATTCAATCCCCAAATAGAGATATGGCACTAGTTGATATATGCCAAATCGTGGAATCGGCGCTTGAGCAATCCGACGAGCTGCCGGCAGACGAATATGTCGAAAACGCCGGATACAGTCACCCCCTCAACAATCCAGTCGCCTCAGGAACGAATCGCGCGGAAAATAAGATCGAGCCAGTCATGAACGATATGCGCGAAGAGGGAGTGCATGAGCCCGGAAAGCTCCTATGGGGAGTGTTTGACTCATACATGAGCGAGTATCATGACGGCCGGCCCCTCACTCTTGACGAGTGCTTCGGCGCGATGGAATGGATAGCCAGTAGGTGGGTACTCGGGGATATCGGCGAACAATACTTCACTGAGTGGCTCGCGGAAAATAGAGGTATAGAAGCTGAGATGCCAAGTATCGGTGAATACGATGAAGCGACTAATGTCGTCGACGAGAAGGGATATCGACACGCAGTGTACACCCAATCAACACAACCAAGTATAGGGAGAGTCCCGGATTGGGCGGATTACGCGTGGTGGATACCTAACGAAATCGACAAACTAGGTATGCCGATTCGACTCAAGTAAGCAAGGTAACATCACTCATGCCTTACATAATGATCATTACAGAAAACGGCGGTCGTGAGAAAATGTCAGTTGATGGGAATACTAAAGAAGCTAACAAGTTGGCCGATATCGTTGCGCTGCGAAATGACGTGAGATTAACGTCGGTATTCCGCGATTAGAAGGCCGAATTTTTTGACATTTTTGACTTTCCTGCAAGCTGATTCGACGTTAATTGTAGGATCGAACTCGATTGAATTAAGGGGGTTTGTACTGGGTGAAAATGTGTAAATTCAAATGGGTTTCGACGTTAAATAAATTCCGACATTTTGATAATTTTACATGGTTCAGCGTTGAATTAAGTGGGTTATTTGAATGGGTGAATTGTGTGAAATTAAAACATTCTTTTTTACAGCACTTTTTCGCGTTAATTTAACCCTGGTTAATTTCACGCTCACAGCAGTTAAATTAACATGAGTAAAGGGTTAAATTAGCTTATTTCTCGATTAAATTTACACTTCATTTCATGAAAATAACAGTTATTTTTTTTATATATTATGTTGAAAAGAAAACATGTCAACAGGCCAGGTCAACTCTAAAAATATCACTCAAATATAGTTCAGATTAATGGGCCAATTTCCAATTATATATTCAAAAACTAAATAACCTCCACCCCCGCATACCCAAAATTTTTTCACAACTTAAATATAACTCAGAGTAATGCGACCTATCGAAAGATTTAAATAGTTTGACAATAAAAAGATATTTATATGAGTCTACCGATCTATCTGCTCTATCCGTTTGACAATACTAACGGAAACGGCTCAAACGATAAAACAGAAGACTGGGCCGATGAGGTTAGTATTTTTTCTAACGATTGGGGCAGCCAGGCTGCGACGACGTTCAAAAAATCTGAATCAGACGACGAGAATATTGAGAGATTGTATAGAAAACATCACGGCAAAGGTAACAAAAATCGAAAGAGTCAAATTCGACAATCTCATATAAAAAATGATATCAACATGTATGCCTCTCGGCTGGAGTTATCTGATTATGAACGCCAGGAGGTACACCGAGTCATCAAAGAGATTGACATCTCCTCGCAGAACTTCGGTGGAAAGGCCTATGAGAAGATAATACTTGCTACATGCTCCCTGATTGCCGACCGCGAGCTTTCGAAGAGGGGTGATGCATCTATCGATGCTCGTGTCTCAAATATGGATATATTTAACGAGATTATGGAAACTATAGACATGAGTCTATCAGAGCATCGAGACCTTCGCGTGAAAATCAGAGAAGAATCAAAAATGTTTTGAAATATCATTTATAAATCGACAACGCATATAGTATTCAAATGAGAAGAGAGCCTTATCTATGCCAAATCGT
>CAYXQY010000323.1:0-2768 GCA_964466525.1 uncultured Planctomycetia bacterium | reverse complement strand
AAAAACACTTTACAGAACCTTCTTAGCGTCTTTGGGTTTCATCTTGCATTCGACCATTAATACACAACGCTTGAGAACACCAGAGCTTGAAGTGGGACAAACGTTAACACTATATACTACTGGAAGTATACAGGCCGGAAGTCCGACAGGTACAGCTGTAACTTCTTTATTTGGTTTTTCAGTGGATGTCCAATTGATGTTTGATGTATCTGATGATCCCACAATTCGAATTAGCGAATAAGGATTTGAAGCGTTTTTTTGTCACTCACTTGAAAGGGGGCTTGCAAATGAATAAAAATATAATTTTAATTTGCTTGATTCTTTGTTTTCTATTCCTGCGAGATGTACATGCAGGACCACACAAGTATAACGTTAGATTACACTTTACAACCCTTCATGACTCCAAAACATCCAAGAAAAATAGAAAAAGAATTAAAGTAAATGTAAAGTCAATTTCCCTTCTAAAGAGGCAGGGGAAAAGTTGGGAGCAGTCAAATGATTTTACGTTTCGTAATCTGATCGAGAAACAATCAAATCAGGGGCCTTATTACGTAGGTCAATTCCCGGCGGAGACCTGGAAGGTAAAATATTCCGGAGGGTATGGTTCGCCTTATAAAGGGAGTACGACTTTTAGCATCAATAATAAGAAGAAGAACGTAAGAAAAATTGAAGTGAAGTGCAAAAAAAGAAAGCGAAAAAAATGCAGTATCGAACTTATTGATGGGAAACATCAAAAGCCAATCAAAAATCACGAAATCTACGTCAGTGAATCAGTGGGAGCAATAGAGACCTATCGTAAAAAAAAGTGGGTGGGAGCGGATGAGGAGTTACGTTCGAACAGTGACGGAGTAGTGAATTTTTATGTATGGGACGGGAGAAAATCAGTTACGTTCTTGATCAGTGGAGACCATTATAAAGGAGATAGGTACCAAAAGAAACGATTTTCCGTTGATAAGCTGGAGAAGGGTTTGTCATGGATTGTTAAAAGGAAAAAGCCAAAAGCATTCTTGAACGTATCATTCAAGATTGGTCAGCAAATCAATGATTATTCGCCGTCTATAATTAAAAAATATCTACCCAATGATAAGGGGGTGGAGTACTGGGAACTGTATCTCCGGGATTACCAAAATTGGAAAAAAAATCCAAATTCTAAACGGGTGGTAGATAAAGGGCAATTTGATCCTTTTGACAGTCGTTTTTATTTCTACAACATAAAGGGAGATGGAAAGTATATATTACTAAACTGGATAGATCCTCTAAATAAAAAAGCGGAAAAGTTTTACAAGTTAAATTTCAGACAGAAAAGAGTATTTGATTACAAGAGTTCAGAAACTCCTCTAAACCTTGGTTCTGCTATATTTGATATAAATAAAGGGGTCGTAGGTGAGGAGCCTTCTAATAAAGAGGATGTGGAAACTCACAAATTGACCTGTATTCTAAATTTAGAAGGGAATCAGAAACGGAAACAGAATCATGCGTCCGCTCAAGTGTTAAGAAATGCCTCAAAAAAAATATATATATTCAAGGGGGATATGAATAAACCTATAAAATCGATTAAAATAAAAAGAAATAGAAATCGAAAGGTATTGGAACTAAAACCGGGACCATACAAAATCAGAGTTACGTCAGAATTGTTTTACCCTGCTGAAAAAACGATTCAGCTAAATAAAAGCAAGATGAAGAAATTTGTGATGAGACGTAAACCTGTTATTAATTTGATAGCGAAAACATCGGAGGGAAATCCGGTCAAAAGAGGATGGGCCATCATATATGACGGAAAAACCAGAAAATCAAAAGTCCGCATCAATTTTTCAGCAGGCCAAACAAAAATTAAAAGTTTGAAAGCTGGATCCTATTTGATTCAAGTTGTGAAGGTTAACAAGAAAAGAAGATTCCAGGAGAGTGTTAGAAAAGAATTAACGTTGTCAGACGAAGGTAAGTCATTAAATATCGCGACTTCAAAATTTAAAGAGGTGAACCTGAACTTTCGTTTGGAAAAACGAGATCTACAGCAACGGATGAAAAACGTTGTCCTAATAGCGTATTCATTGTGGAAAGAATCAATGGTATATGAACAGTTTCCTCATAAGAAACATCACTTTGATGGACAGATAGACATCAAGCTTCCCAGGAAAGACAAACTTCATCTTGCACTCCGAATCCCCACAAAGAAGATTCTTCAAACGGAAACGGAGAGAAAAGAAATTTTAGAGGAGACATTTCAGAGGGGTAACGTTCTTGATTTTGGAAAAATTGATACCACTCGAAAAAAGCCCTTTTTCAAAGTAAGATTGAAAGGCAAATATAATTCTCTTGATGAATTAATCAAATCTAAAAAATAACGAAAGTCTATATTCATGATAAGTTGTCAGAAATCTGTGTGAAAAGCACCCCCAAAATCGAATAGAAGCTGATCCCGCCAATCGGTGCGGGCGGATCGCAGAAGGTGTCTGGCCCTGATACCCGGTAATGTACCGCTCAATGGAAATGGTGGACAGGTAGGAGGAAAGAACGGAGGGAACGGTGGAAACGGCAAAGGCAAGGGGAACGGAGGAGAGAAGAAGTTGATTTAAGAGAACAAAAAGAATCCAGAAAAGATTTTTGCGGACGCCAAAGTTGGTCCAGTGCTTGAACCGGGGGAACCTATAAAGAACAAGTAAATACTCACCTATCAAAGAAATCAATTAAACAAATTGAATACGATTCACCGATTATAATCATGACATGGAAAAATATACCAGAGAACAACTTGAACAGCTGTCAAAGGA
>CAYXQY010000322.1:1688-2792 GCA_964466525.1 uncultured Planctomycetia bacterium | reverse complement strand
ATGGCTCGCAGGCACGTCTTCCGGTAGCGACGACGTGGTGAGGATATTGGAGAGTAGGGCGTGGTAACTACGTGGGAGTGGTGATAGGCTGTTTCACGCCCGCGTCAGTGAAACGTCGGGTCCGTCTCACCCTCCGCAACGACCTCCGGGGGGTCCGTCGGCCGGTAGACCTTATACCGGAACATACGGTCGGGCAGCTGGCTCTGATCGAGATTGAGCCATTCCCGAAAGCCGCGGTGCCATGTCCGGGCTTCGCCCACCCAGACGAAATACTGGCACTGCTGTAGCGGGCCGTAATTCCACTCGGTCGTACGCAGGTCCTGCGGGTTCTGCGTTGCCACGACACACTTGATACCCTTAGAACGGTCCTCGTGGAGCATCTTGCGCACCGGCCCGTCCGCCCCGTCTAGGAACGTCGGGGCGTTTTGCACCTCATCGACGATAACCTGCCCACCGCCAGCGTCGATCATGGCCTGTCTCACGGCCTGTATATCCTCGGGGTAGCGGTCGCCCTGTTTCGTGCTCAGGAACGCACTCGGGCCGTCTGCGCGGGCGTGCATCTCTTTCAGGTATGTGGTCTTCCCGCCCCCACTCGGCCCGGCAACGCACACGTGTTCGGCCTGCTGGGTCATAGCTGTTCGTCGGCAGTGAAGCCCTGGAGTTCGTCCCCAGCTGCGTCCCCGCCGTTCTGTCCTCCGGCGATGTGCTTCACGTAGATCTCGGGCACGGCAATGAGCCCGTCGAGGATCGCGGGGATGCCGTCGGCGTTGAACGCCTTTTGTGCCGCCCTGACTAGGCGCGTGGTCCCGCCCTCCTCGGGGTTCCAGATAGACTCGACCTCACTCAGTGGCTTGTTCGGGCGCGTACTCAGCGCCATGTCTTTCAGGCCTTCACCCTTCGGCGGGCTGGCCTCCTCGGGGCCGGGCACCTCCTGGCCCTCAAACGCACCCTCGACGTCTCCGGTGGGGTCATTCACGTCCACCATTATTCGTAATACTCCGCTACGTCCCCACACTCGTCACACTCTAGGACCGCCGGCAGGTCGTAGTTGCTCGGGTCGAAGCTTTCACAACCGCAGCGAAGATCTACCTTTTTCGTACCACT
>CAYXQY010000322.1:0-1678 GCA_964466525.1 uncultured Planctomycetia bacterium | reverse complement strand
GGCGAACGCGCTTCTCGACGGACCGACAGAGGTGGTCCTCACAGAGGTGGAGACCACCGTACTCCAGGTGGACGGCGGCTCGGTCCCCACACTTGTCACACTCGAGGACCGCGGGGAGGTCGTAGTTGTTCGGGTCGAAAGACTCACAACCACAGCGAAGCTCTACCTTCTCCGACCCGCCGCCCGTGCCAGGGTCCCCGCTACCCATGGTGGGGTTTCCGCTCGCGTTCGCGCCCGTACTGGCCTGCTGGCCTTCGGTTGTAGCCCCTTCAGAGCCGTCTGAGCCGAGGGCTTGAAAGAAGGACCCTTGATGCTTCGAATCTTGTGAGCCGCCCCAGTGGCCCTTCACGCTCCGTTGCGGGCCGCTGTAGTCACACTCCGCTGCCGGACATTCGATCTGGTCTGTCATAGGATGTTGGTTACGACGTCGGTTATGAAGCGAACGATACCGGGGCCGAGCGACAGGAGGAGGATCGCCACAACAGCCGTCTGCCACGCCTGCTGGAAGGTGTTGACGTACCCCAGCAGGTCAGCCTCGCCGGCTTTGACGGCCATCGACACCACTTTCACGGCGGCCCACACGAAAGCCAGGGTCACTAGCGCAACCCCGCCAACCGCACCGAGTAGTACCACACACTAAGCACGTGCTTAGACAATATTTATCACTGGCGGTCCGACGGGTAAGGTGTATCATGGTCTCAGCACGAGATCCAGTGACGAATACGAATTGGAGTTTCAGCTCCTCGGGCGTCAAGCAGGCGGTGCTTGCGTTCGTGGGGATTAGCATTACAGCCGTGATTGTCGGCATGGCGCTCAATGTTGGGGCACCCGCTATCGGAGGCCTCATGCCGATGACGAGCGGTCAGGAAACCACGCCGGATGTCCAGCTGGGGGCCTAAAGCATGGTTCGAGATAACGTCCCTGCGAACACGACGCAGGTCCGCGGTCAGATCCGCCTTGTCGGTAACGGCGACCTCACGGAAATTACGTGCGACAAAAACCAGTTCCTCGAGGTCTACAGTGAGCAGTCGGACAGTTCATACAAGTATTTCCCCGGCTACGGGGTTGCCCACCGCGACCTCCAGAACGGGTATGCCGACTTTGACGCCGAAGCGACCGGCGGCGGGTCGGGTAATGACGGCGAGGAGATTAACGGGACGTTCCGCTGGGAGGTCTACAACGATAACGCGAAGGAAGACCTCGCGACCACCGGCCCGAGCTTCCGCACGGAGGATCTTCGGGACGCCCAGGGTTCCAGCCGGACCGAGAAGGTCATGGCCCCCCGCCATGTCGTTGGTGCGCCCGAGGACGGGTATCTTGTCCTGGCGTTCAAGGTCGATAGCGGCCAGGACGGTTACGTACTGGAGTCCGACGACACGGCCCACTCGGGCACAATCCTCGATAACGGCTTCCCGTACACGCGGATGCATATCCCGAGCTAAGAAGGTGTGTGAGAGGAGTTGTTATGCCGCAAGACAACGACCCTATCACGATCGTCCGCACGATTAGCGCCAACACAACCGGCGTAGGAAAGGGTGATACCAACTATCACGAAAAGACGTTCAAGTCGGAAGGCACGCTCGACCGAATCCACGTTGCTACCTACGCGGGTCATGAGTTTGACTTGCGGTACTGGTTCTACCTCGAAAAGCAGGACCGGGATAGCCGCATCAACCTC
>CAYXQY010000321.1:0-2796 GCA_964466525.1 uncultured Planctomycetia bacterium | reverse complement strand
AATATCGGACAAGTGATGAGACAAATATCGGACAAGTGATGAGACAAATATCGGACAAGTGATGAGACAAATATCGGAGAAATTTAATAAAAATGGTCAAATTGAGTTAATATACCTGGCAAACTAAAAAAATATTGACATAACATTAAATATAGATTTATGCCCACACACTAAAATTAAATGGTGTCATACACACCAAATCTTGACCAGATCGAAGGATTTATGATGTTTCCCCCTCATACAATGAATGTGGTCAAAATAATGGACACATGGAGCATCTGTATCGGACAAATGGCGGACACATGGCCTCGGACAAGGGCAAATATCATTCTTTCACTCTCTCTCGACAACTAAACACTCTACCGACACATTAATATACTTCAATCACCCGGGTACTCTGTCGATCGGCCAATTGATGTAATATATTCTTACCACTTGGGTAATTCCGCCACAATACTCTGTATATATTATTACAACACTCTGTTGATTCCGCCACAATATTGTTTAATATAACAATACTCTGTATATATTATTACAACACTCTGTTTATATATTATACACTGGAATCATCAAACAGGTATAACCCTCTGGGCTTCACAGGCCCTGTTCTACTAATAGAACTCCAGGTACTTAAAACTTTCGGTTGGAAGTTTTATAGCTGAAGAGTTATTTTTAATCACTCTTCGCTTAAACCTTTCGGTCACTCAAGAGTTCGTTCCCTCAAGAGGAGTCATGAAAAAAGTGAAACGAAAAATGCAAAAAATAGTAGCAGAAGAATGACACCTACCATGATCGCACCTCGATCGCCTGGATCGATATTGTGTTTACCATACATTCAATGATTGTGCTAGATATCCTTAAAGGCTTCGGTCTATGGCAACACCTCTGAGATCGTGTCGATTAAGAAATCCTGTTACCTTTTCTGACTGGATTACTTCTTTGAAAATATCCTGTGGTGGCTCTGAAACGATTATTTCTCCTCTTGGGCCACAACTTTCATGGTATTCCAGTGAAGCAAGTGTCTCATGTTTGATAATTTCGAGTCGATGATCCATTTCATTATTACTTGCAGTAATCTTCCCAACCCCATCTTCCTCTTCCGAAAGATTTATATACATATTTACATGTAAGTAATGCTCCCTTAAAAAAGTTTCGGTCTTCGATGAAATTTATGCCAACACTTTTTGTGAGTGATCGAGTGAGATGTCAGCCAATTCACACACCTCTTCGAGCTGCTCCTCTGATAGTTTTTTCACTGGTTGGCAACAATCGCCTTCCACTCGTGTGAGTAGATCCTCCTCCGAGATCCAGTAATCGACCCAATTATCTTCTGACCTCTCATCGTCCGAGGCAAGCCACTTCTCGATAATTCGATACTCTGGCGATTCTTCGTTTGTCTCGATGATCGTGAATCCCTTCACTGAGTCTGATTCGCCCTCGTTGAAGTATTGTCTTGTGTCGTAGCGCATACCTCTATTTGGGGAGGGATAGTAATAAGTGCAACGATTGTTATCACCTCTGAAAATAATGAAAACACTTTAATGATAGCAACACCCGGGCGCTCGCGCGAGTAAAGAAAATAGATATCCTTACAGTGGTTCCAGCCGACTCTCGGGGAAGGAGTAGGTCCTATCTGTCTCTTGATCGAGATATCGGCCAATGATCACCCGATCATCTGCAGGATACTCTGGATTCTCTGATTTCACTGTTTTACCGAGAATAGTACTTTGTTCGATGACATGTTGATCCGCCCGATCGTCTGTCACTTCCAACACATTCACACGATCGTCCTCAGACCAAATTGGTGCATCTGTGTCACGAACGAGATCACCTTCCTCGATTTCAGTCTCTTCACTCTCTTCAGTGTCGCTTCTGGTATCGTCAGAGAGGCGAATAACCTCTGTATTACCAGCAAGTTCTTCTTCCAGGTTGTCTGTGTCGAATGTCTCGATTGCTTCGACTGTGGGGCTATCTGCGCCCTCTGTGAAGACTGTGAGAGATAACGTCTCTCCATCATTGTCCATCTGTACTTCGATCCATGCCGTGTCGATTTCTGGCATACATGCACTATTGGGGCCAGAGACATATAACTGTGTTGGAATCGAAAGACTTAAGTACCAATAGCCCCAATGATGTATTGTAGCGAGGAACGATCCCCCTCGTTCGGACTGATTACATCCGTACCCTTCACGGGAAATGTGGATCATGTCAAAATAGTCGGGTGTGCCAACATCGACAGAAGGGCTTTCGATCGCCTGAGGGAGTATTCCTCAGTCTCCCCATTCTGTCACTTAGTGCCCACAATGGGTTCAATTCCCGGAGTGGGCAGAAGGGGACAAACCACTTGGGCGTGCCACACACACGCACAATATTTGATTCTTCATTTTTTTGTTACTCAACTCAAAACAGTAACAGACACTCGACCAAGTATCAGAAAAAAATTTGGCCGACAGGTTTATATCCTTGCCACCCCAATAATGGAATGCAATGCGTCAAAGCACAATCCGAAACACGATCCTGGAAGAGCTAGACACAACTGAAGCAACTGCAACGTTCAACAGTCTCGGCCGAGAGTCTGTTCACGTGATTATGGAAGAGTCCCAGATCGGCCAATTCATGCGCCTGCAACGAGTCGAGGGGTGGGAGTTCGAAGGAAGTCGACATGCCTCTGGTATGATTGCCGACGTGTACACTGAACCAGAGGAAGAACAGATTGAGGTCGAGGCAGAGGATGATCCGCTAGACCTCTTCTGAGGTAGTTGACCAAAGGTATTAAGTATCTGGACACACTATAAA
>CAYXQY010000320.1:0-2798 GCA_964466525.1 uncultured Planctomycetia bacterium | reverse complement strand
TAATGCCGGCTGCTTCCAGAAACGTCGGGGCCAGGTCGAGGAGGTTCACGAAATCAGTCACCATCTCCTCCCTTTTGGTCACGGAGGGCCCGGAAATAATGAGAGGAACGCGGGTTCCCGCGTCGTAGAGGTTGGCCTTTCCCCGGGGAAAGGCCCAGCCATGATCCGACGTCAGCACCACAAGTGTATTCTCAAGTTCCCCGGCCTGCTCCAGCTGATCCAGTACCGTTCCAAGCACACGGTCGTACGATTCAAGTTCACCATAATAATTGGCAATATCCTGTCGTATCACGGGGACGTCCGGCAGGTAGGGCGGCACGGAGACGTTGTTGGGATCAATGCCCATCTGATCCCCGATGTCCTTTCGAAATCTCCGATGCATATTCGTTTCGCCCAGGCAGAAAAAGAACGGTTGATCGTCCGGGCGGTCCTCCAGGAACCCCTTGAAATCACCGTAATTTGCTCCCAGCAATTCGTTTGTGCTTCCTTTTTCAAAATCACCGCCCGCAAATTTCCCATGCCGTCCGACGAAATAGCCATTTTCCCTGAGAAGGTGCGGGAAAATGGAATGCTTCTTCGGAAGGGTGGAGTGGTGGAGGGCACCGGGCCCGAGCCGCCAGGGATGTTCGCCGGTCATGATGGCGTTCCGTGATTCGGTGCAGCTGGGGGTGGATACAAATGCGTTCCTGAAGATTACCCCCTGCTCCGCGACCCGGTCAATGGCCGGCGTCTCCACTTCCTCCGTCCCGTAGGCACCGGCATGGGCCCCCCAGTCGTCCGCGAGTGCAAACAGGATGTTGGGCCGATTTTGATTGCTATCCGTCCGATTCGGGGCTGCTGTGGCAACCAGCTGGACCGATGCGAGAACAAGTATGGCCAGGACTGCACTGTATGTGCGCTCGTTCATAAATTTTGACTGTGGAAAATCATGCATTGTCAAAAACGGAATGTGCCGGGTTCTGGATTTTTTCAAACGTTGGGGTTGAAACGGAAATGCGAAATCACAGTCACAAGCGAGTGTTCTTGAACAGGGATGCAGGAACAATAAAAAGCGTCGCATTCCAGGGAAAGGTAACGTATCACGATTTCCTGTGTTATGCAATGTTCAGCTATCGACGTCAGTTCTTCCGCCGGAGGTGAAACCCGTCTACGTTCGGACCGCGGCCGTGCTCCTGTTCCTGCACCAGTTCGAGCGTATGTTTTCCCTCGGACAGGTTCAGTTCAACCGTAACGGTTTTCCGATTTTCGGGGTCAAATCCCTTCGTTGGGGGAAACTCAAGTTCGGTGACCTCCGTCTTTCCGTCGAGTTTTACGCCAAGCGGACCCCGGTCGCCCTCTCCGTTCCCATAACGAAATCGAACCTGATAATGTCCGGACTGCGGTACGTTCAACCTCCATCTCAGCACACCGGTACCGTGCTTGCGGTCGAAGTCCGCATGACCGATGCCCCGGTCGCCTTCATCCCGGTGGAGTGACGTTTCCCCGATCAGGCGTGCCATCTCCACGTCGACAAACTGATCCGCCCCGGTAACGGAGACCGTGCGAAACTCGTCAGAAGATAGCGTTCCGCCGGTGACACGACCGTTCGCCCTGTACATATAAACGTTGTTGATGGATTCAACCTCGACGTCGGACCCACTGGCATGGTCCAGAAACGCTATAGGTGGAGCACTGGATGTGAGTGATTGCATCCGCACATTCTGCATCCGTACATCCCGTGCGTCCCGGAACGCCATTGTGGATCGATCATCCCATTCTTCGAAGCGAATTCGTACGTCGGATAATTCCACGTCTTCCACGTGTCGAAAAAACAGGCCATACGCCGGGAGTTCGCCGAACATACCCGGATTGGGATAACCACCTCGGTTTTCCGGGGCCGGCTCGTTCGTTTTGTCCGGGTTGTCCTGAATTCCACCCGCGTAGGTCAGGTCCATGTTTTCGAAGGTTAGTCCCTGTATCTTGTGACCCTGAATCCCAGAAATTGCGCTACCGAGCCGGCGGGACATTGACTTTGGAGGCAGGGGAGAGCCACTGCATCTGGCCGTAATATTTTGAAACGTAACGTTTTCAATTGATCCCACGTCCGGGTCGGGTTGCGTGGGAATCGAACGGCCCCGGTCTCCGAGCCGAACAAATAACGGGACCCCTGCTCGCCCGATGTCCACGTTATCAAACCGGATCTCCGAAACCTCGGCTCCATCTACGGATTCCACGGCCAGGGCTGATCGACCTGCAAACGGAATTTTAATGCTTTTGGCCAGAACGTCCGTAACGCCTTTGTGCGTTTCCGTACCAATTTTAATGGCGTTGACGTTGCTTCGAATCCGGCTCTCACGAATTCGTATGTTTTTTGTGGGACGGGGAGACGTGCTTTTCAGTGCGATTCCGTCGTCCTCCGATTGAATATCCACGTGTTCAACGAGGACGTTTTCGGAACTGTCGATGTTCAACCCATCTCCGTTGGGCTGGTGCGGATGGAGATTCATCGACCGCACCGTAACACCTTTCACGTGTACACGATTGCACTGGAAATAGATCTGCGTCCAGAAAGCGGGGTCCTTGAGGTCTACTCCCTCCACGCGGACGTTTTTGGAACGGACAAAGCGAAGGAGGTACGGGCGCGTTTTATAGGATCCTTCGAATCCGACCCCGTTCCCGTCAATCGTGCCTTTTCCTTCAATGGCCACGCTGGAGGCCTCCATTGCCTGAATCAGCGCATAATCGGAATAGTTGATGATCACGTACGATGGAATATCCGGTCGGGTCTGGATGTAATCGTCCAGGTCCCGGCTTCCCCG
>CAYXQY010000319.1:0-2803 GCA_964466525.1 uncultured Planctomycetia bacterium | reverse complement strand
GGTCCACCCGATCCTCGATATAATCGTCGGCCGGGGAGGGGAACCCCGCTTCGATCCGGGAGAGGAACAGGGGAAGCGAGAGGGCCGTTTTTCGCTCACATTTTGCCAGTTTTGAAACGATCGGCATGAGACTCAAATGATTAAAAGAAACGCGTTGAAACCAACCACTACCATTTTATGAAGCCCTGTTTTTTATTGTCAACCCTTCGAGTGTTCTCCGTGGAGGGCAGCGAAAGAGCGTTATGACAGGAGCAGAACATTTCGTCCACGTTCCGGGTCGGGTGTTCGTATCACCGGGGTGAACGGAGAGCGATTCAGAGGAGGAAATCAGGAGGAAGAGAGATTTGAAATGAACCTCTCAGTGAATAAGATTGAATGTAACTGTACAGATTGTTACTTGAGCATGACATGGTCACCGTGATCCGTTTTCCGAAGAAATGGAACGAGGGAAGCTGTTGCAGGGATCTCGATCACGACCCCGGACACCGGGCTGGATCAATTGTCGAGCCGCGTTCGTCCTGTGTGAACCCGGGGGCTTCTCAGGTTATTTCCCGCCCTTTCTCCCGGTGAACAAGTGCGCTGTGTCGTGCTCCTGTGAATGCGATCCGAAAACGCTCAAGCTTGGACCACGCCACGTTCGTGTGCCGAACCCGCAAACGCCGTTCTGGTTAACAGATTTGCCGGAGGAGAGACCATGAGTGAGTCGGAGGAATCACTGTCCCGGGACATGTCCCTGTTTGACATTACCATGATCGGTGTGGGGGCGATGATCGGGGCCGGTATCTTCGTTCTGACGGGAAAGGCCTCCGGCGTGGCGGGGCCGGCGTTAATTCTTGCGTTTGCGCTGAACGGGATCGTGGCGCTGTTAACCGCCATGGTTTACGCCGAACTGGGATCGGCCATTCCCGAGGCGGGGGGCGGATACCTGTGGATCAAGGAAGGGTTACCGGGGGCAAATGCCTTCCTCGCCGGCTGGATGAGCTGGTTCGCGCATGCGGTGGCGGGCGCACTGTACGCGCTCGGGTTCGGGGCGTTCATCACGGAAATATTTCACCTTTTTCTGCCCATGGGTGCGTTCGCTCATCTGCTCGGTAACGTGAAGTTCCTGGTCAGCTGGACGGGAATGCACGTAACGGACGCGGAGATGGTGTACAAGTTTTTCGGGTTGCTCGTGGCGATACTGTTCGGATACATCAATTTCCGCGGGGCAAGCGAAACCGGGCTGGCCGGAAATATCGTCACGGTACTGAAGGTAATCGTTATCGGTATTTTCGTGTTGTTTGGTTTGAAGTTCATGTTTGGCGCCGACCTCCTTTTCAGTGCCGGGGTGGCGGATCCGGCACAGGGAAACATGGGGACCGGGCAGCTCCGTCCGTTTATCACGGATGAAACCGGCTGGATCGGGATTCTGTCCGCGATGGGATTTACCTTTATCGCGTTTGAAGGGTACGAGATTATCGTGCAGGCCGGGGAGGAGGTGGAGGAGCCCCGTAAGAACATCCCAAAAGCGGTGTTCTGGTCCCTCACGATTGTCATTCCCATCTACCTGCTCGTGGCGTTCGTTCTGGTTGGTGGAACGTTCAGCAACATGATTATCGGAGCGGTGCAACCGGCAAAACTCAGTAAAATTGTGGAAGGCTCGTCGGAGCGACGAATCAAACGGACCCGGGCTCTTGAGACGCTGGGCTATACCACCTATCGGAAGCTGGGTGGAGCGAAACAGGCCCACGAAGGTTCCGCGGAACAGGAGAGTGATTCGTTTGACGCGGCCGTGTCCGAGCTGAAGAAGTTTAACAGCATGGCGTACGGGGAGGCACCGCCGGAAATACAAGGGGAGTTCAGTGCGGACGAATGGAACGACATGAAGATTGAGAACTTCGAGGTGCTGGAGCATATCGGTGAGCTTGGACTGGCGCAGGCCTCGAGGCAGTTCGTGCCGTTCGGGTTAATTCTCATTCTGGTCGGGGGGTTGCTTTCCACGATGTCGGCCCTGAACGCAACCACCTTTTCGTCCACCCGGGTTTCCTTTGCCATGGGACGGGACAAAAATCTTCCCGATCAGTTCGGTGACATTCACCCGCGGACCCGAACACCGCACATGGCCCTGTTCTGGACCGTGGTTCTCATCTGTACCATGGTCCTGTTCGTGCCCATCGAGACGGTTGCCGGCGCCGCGGACGTGATGTTCCTCCTGTTGTTCTTTCAGGTCTGTATTGCTTCCATCACGCTGCGCAAGAAGTACGGTGATAAGCTGGCGTACGGATACCTCATGCCGTTTTTTCCCGTCCTCCCAATTCTGGCCATGGTCGGAATGCTGGCCATCGCCGCATTCATGATTTTCGAGTTCCAGGAATCGGTGTTGATCAGCGTGGCCTGGATTCTCGTCGGGTTCGTCATCTATCGGCTTTACGCCCGGAAACGGGAACGAGCCAAAGAGGCACCACCGGTGCTTGCGGAGGAACGACCGATCGAGGTAAAACCACATTCCGTGTTGATTCCGGTTGCTGACCCGAAAGCGGCACAGGATCATATTCGCGTGGGCGGAAAAATTGCGCGGAAACGGGATAGCGAACTGATTCTTCTGCACGTCGTGACGGTGCCCCCGCAGCTGCCCCCGAGTGCGGGCTCGGAATTCGTACAGGACGCTCGACCGATTGTCGACGAGGCCCGGAGGTACGCCGAAGAGCAGTTTGACGTGCCGGTTCGTACAATGCTGCGCGTGGGGCACAAACCGGCCAAAGCGATAATCCACACGGCAAAGGATCAAAATACGGAGTACCTGATCATGGGCTGGAAAGGAAAA
>CAYXQY010000318.1:0-2811 GCA_964466525.1 uncultured Planctomycetia bacterium | reverse complement strand
TCGTACACCTTGCGCCCGGTAACGTACTCCCCCTCACGGGCGGCGAAGGGACTGTCGTTGGCCATCACGGTAATGCCAACGGTCGGATCGTCGACGGTAATTCTCGGGAGCGGAGACGGATCGTCCGTACTGGTCACCGTATCACCGATCTCTACGTCCCCGGCACCGGCCAGGGCCACGATTTCCCCGGCGTGCGCCTCGTCGACGGCACGTTTCTGCAGCCCCTCGTGCACTTTCAAGGCGGTGACATCCCTCTCGACTTCACCATCCTCCTGAACGATTTTCACCGTTTCACCCTCCCGGACCGACCCGCTTTTGATACGACCAATAGCGAGGCGACCCAGGTAATCGCTGTAGCCCAGGTCCGAAACCAGCATCTGCAGCGGGCCGCCGGCCTCGGTTTCCGGCGGGGGAACGTGATCGATGATCGTGTCGAAAAGGGGCTCAAGGTCCTCCCCCTCCCGGTCGGGATCCTCCACCGCAAACCCGTAAATCGCCGCGCTGTAGAGGATCGGAAAATCAAGCTGATGATCCGCCGCGTCCAGTTCGAGAAACAGCTCGAACACCTCGTCGACCACCTCACTGATGCGAGCGTCGTCGCGATCGATCTTGTTCACACAGAGAATGAGCTCGAGGTCCTTCTCGATGGCGTTTTTGAGTACGAACCGCGTCTGCGGCAGGGGCCCCTCGGACGCATCGACAAGCAGGATCGCTCCGTCGACCATGTTGAGAATGCGCTCGACCTCGCCCCCGAAGTCACTGTGACCGGGGGTATCGACGATGTTGATTTTCGTGTCGTCGTGCATAAGTGCCGCGTTCTTCGAGGAGATGGTGATCCCTCGTTCCTGCTCGAGGTCCTGAGTGTCCATGATGCGCTCACCCGTCTCCTCATGCTCGCGGAACACCCCGCTCTGTTTCAGGAGGTGATCGACCAGCGTGGTCTTCCCGTGGTCGACGTGAGCAATTATCGCCACATTTCGAATGTCGTCGTGCTGTTCAGTCATTGTTTCTCACTCCGCAGACGCCCCACCAGATCGGTCGATACCGCCGTACGAACGCGAAAAATGAGCGCCTGAAGATACAAAATGAATAAAAAAGAGTAGTTCTACAGATGACGTACACCCGTCTCGCCGACGCCATGTACGGCCGGGACGGTCCCGCAAACGCCGACGTTGCGCCCGCCACAAACTCGTCCGAACTCATCAATCGATCATAACCGATGCCCCACCGCCAAATCCTGCCCCGTCGAAACCCCACGCCCCCCGCCTTCATGTCGGCTCAACGGCCTCGTCGGCGTCAGTGGGCGCAAACATATTAGGCAAAGAAAGGAAATATTTCAACGCTTCGGAATTTGACCCGGAGATTCGTACCATGGGGGGATTTGGATTTTTATCTTCTCAGGAACCAAAATACATTCTCTATTTTAAACGGAGGAGGCCCCGTGGCAAAACGATACTCAGCGTCCGTCGGATCGAAAGTTGTACTGGAAGTGCTTGAGGGAGATCGGAGTATTCATAAAGTCTCTCGAGCACATGACATTCATCCCAACACCGTCCGGAATTGGATGAGCACGTTCAAATCAAACGCTTCACAAGTGTTTGATCAGGACGGAGAAATCGAAGAACTCAAACAGGTTATTCGATAACTTCGGGAGTTGCTCGGGACGAAGGAACGCGGGATTGCCCTTTTAACAAATTTTTGGGACAGCCGGATGAAACACGGAGGAAAAGTGAAAATAAGCGAAGAGGTTGGAGTTTGGTCTGAACGTATCCCATCGAAACGGAATCACAGATTAAAATCCCCTTTCATGATCAGAGAAAAAGAAAGTAGTAAATCGTCTGAATCAGAAACGCAAATGGGACACCGGCGCTCAGTCCAGGTCTGATACAAGGGGGAATTGTGACAAGAACAACCGCTGATCGAGTGATTTACACTTCGTAAAATGATCTTTTTTGCTCCAGAAACCGAACGAAACAGAAGTATACAGACTTCGCATACCCTGATCCATTTCCGTCCGTATCAACATGCAAATATCGCTTGAACAGATATCAAAATCGTTCGGTGATACCACCGCCCTGTCCGATTGCACCCTCTCCATCCCTCCGGAACGGACAACCGTGCTTATCGGCCCCAGCGGCTGTGGTAAGTCTACGCTGCTCCGGAGTGTGATCGGTCTCGTGAACCCTGATGAGGGCACGGTACGCATAGACGGGGAACCGCTTCGAAACCGGAACCTTCAGGCGTTTCGTCATTCTCTCGGGTACGTTATTCAGGACGGTGGCCTGTTTCCCCACCTGACCGCCCGGAAGAACGTGTTGCTCGCGGCCAATCACCTGGGGTGGGACGATGATCGACAACAGCACCGCCTGGACGAACTGGTGGAGCTCACCGGCGTCAACGCCGGTGTACTTCCGTCTTATCCGGGGGAACTATCCGGCGGTCAGCGGCAGAGGGTAAGCCTGATGCGCGGACTGTTTCTCCGGCCGGACGCGTTGCTTCTGGACGAGCCACTCCGCGCACTGGATCCGATGATTCGCTCGTCCCTGCAGGAACAACTTCGATCCATCTTCAACGAACTCAACATGACGGCCCTGCTGGTGACACACGACATGCCGGAAGCGAAATATTTCGGCGACCACGTCGTTCTGATGAACGAGGGACAGGTGGTTCAGGAAGGACCGATGAGCACCCTGCTGAACGACCCGGCCACCCCGTTCGTTCGGTCGTTCATCCGGGCCCAGAAACAGCTCCATGCCCTGGACGCCTCCTGATCCGATGCCCCTCAACACGCCTTCCGAACACCGAGAGGGA
>CAYXQY010000317.1:0-2817 GCA_964466525.1 uncultured Planctomycetia bacterium | reverse complement strand
TGCTTCTCGCTCCGATGCTTTTCTCCGTTTCCCTCGCTCAGGACGTAAAAGGCCGGGGTCCGGTCAAAGTCAAGGAGGTGTTTTCCATCGTGCCCGACGTCAAGAACATCGACCGGCCGATCTATATCACCGCTCCGGACAACAGTGGAAACCGGCTGTACCTGGTGACCCAGCCTGGACGCATTTTTAGCTTTCCAAACAGGTCGGACCTTAAAAAGAACGACATCATTACCGTGCTCGACATCCGTGAGAAGGTGGAGGACCATACCGAAGGCGGCAACGAACAGGGGCTGCTCGGCCTTGCTTTTCACCCGAACGTTGCCGAGAACCACAAAGTATACCTCGATTACAATGCGGCCGACGGTTCCCGACGGAACGTCGTCTCCGAATGGAAGATCAACCCCGGGACGGGCAAGATCGATCCGGAGTCGGAGCGAGTCCTGATAGAATTCCCCCAGCCGTACGGCAACCACAACGGCGGACACCTCGCGTTCGGCCCCGACGGATACCTTTACATCACCCGCGGGGACGGAGGATCCGGCGGGGATCCCAAGAACAACGGTCAGGATCCGACCACGCTTCTCGGCGCCATCAGCCGTATTGACGTGGACCGGAAGGAAGGGGGGAAACCCTACGCCATTCCCGACGAAAATCCGTTCGTGAACGATCCCGGCAAACGATCGGAAATCTACGCGTACGGCCTGCGGAACGTGTGGCGGTTCTCGTTCGACGAGAAGACCGGCCGGCTCTGGGCGGGGGACGTCGGGCAAAACAAGTACGAGGAGGTTGACGTCATCCGGAAAGGCGGGAACTACGGATGGAACATTAAAGAGGGGGTCCATACGTTCAAAAAGTCCAAAACAGCTTCCTCGAAGCTGATTGATCCCGTTTACGAATATCCCCAACCCAACGCTGCCGAGGATAAGGACAGCCCGTACATCGGTCAGTCCGTGACCGGCGGATACGTGTACCGTGGAAGCCGGATCGACGCCCTGAACGGAATCTACGTGTTCGGGGATTACGCGAGCGGGGGTCCGAAGAATCGGCACGGTCCCGGCCCTCGCGTCGTTCGGCGAAGACCGGCAGAACGAGCTGTACATCTGTTCGTACAAAGACGACAACATCTACAAGCTCGTTCCGAAGAAGTAATTCGACGGATTCAATCCGAAGTCCGAACGACGGAAATTGAGAGGAGGAGTAAGGAAAGGGGCATGCGGACGATCGCCCCTTCCTGTGCCGCGTGCAAACGAAGGCTTACACCGCCGGATGGGGTTCATACCGTTGAGGGACGTACATCCGAATTTCGGCTGGGCGGCTGAAACGGGCGGGAGGCCGGGGCGTTTCCGAAGGGAGCATTCCCGGGGTCGTACCGGGAGATTCCCGTTTCTTCCGGAAACGGTGACAAAACGCCTGAAGGGTTACACCCCGTTATGAGTGGGCTGGAAAGCACATTCAACCTCAAGTTCCCCCGATTGATCGAATCTTCCAAAAACCACCTCCGACCAAACCGTTCAGGTAAATGACAGATTTCCGGATTCGAACAGTTTGAATTATGGCGAATAATGCCCGATGGTAACAATTTGCCAAGAGGGTCGATTTCGCCCCGCGTCAGTTCCTCACCTTCATACCGAGACCAACACCTATGTTCATAGAGGAAAGCTTGATGGTTTCAAAATTAACCCTTTTCCCGAGGGCTGAGGAGTCTGAAGATACCGCCTTAAAAAAGCCGACAGTTTACGCAGGCCGTTGGATTTTCGTTACAGCAGTCCTCGTGCTGACGTTCATCGCAACGGGGATTCGCCCCGCTGTCGTGCATGCCGCTTCCCCGGCCCCCCCGAACATCCTGTTTATTTATACGGACGATCAGGGACCGTATACACTCGGTGCGGGCGGCAACGAGCACATCCATACCCCGAACCTGGATCAGCTGGCGGCGGAAGGGGCTCGGCTTCCCAACGCGTTCGTTACGTCCCCGGTCTGCAGCCCGTCCCGCGCCGGTTTGCTAACCAGCCGGTATCAAACGGAACACGGCATCCCCGACTGGATACGGCCCGAAAACAAGGAACTGGGGATCGACCCGGAGTACACGACCTGGGCGGAACTCCTTCAAAACGCCGGTTATTCCACGGGCCTGGTCGGCAAGTGGCATCTTGGAACGTCTGATCGGTATCACCCCACCGAACACGGTTACGATTATTTTATGGGCTTCCTGGAGGGGGGAGCTAACGCGAAAGACCCCACCCTTGAGAAGAACGGTGAAAAACAACAGTTTAACGGCCTGACCGCCGACATTTTCACCGACCACGCCCTCCAGTTTATCGAACGAAATCAGCAGGAGCCGTTCGTTCTCTCCCTGCATTTCCGTGCGCCACATACGCCGTATCGTCCGGTTGCTGAGAGTGATCTCAAGCCCTATCGGAATCAGATGCCCCCGCTGGTGGATTACCCGAACCTGAAGAACCCCGACCGGTTGCGGCGGCGGCAGCGTGATTACTTTGCCGCCATCACGCAGGTCGACCGCAACGTCGGCCGGCTGCTGACCCGGCTCGATGAACTGAACCTGCGTGAAAATACAATCGTGATTTTTACCTCGGATCACGGTTATAACACGAGTCACCGGGGGCTCTGGTACAAGGGAAACGCCTTCTGGGTCGTTCAGGACCCGCCGCCGGCCACGGAACACGTGCCGAGGGAGCGGAGACCAAACATGTTCGATACGTCCCTGCGAGTGCCCTGTATCATCCGATGGCCCGGCGTCGTGGAGCCCGGCAGCGAAATTGACGCCACCGTGACCAACCTTGACTGGTATCCCACCCT
>CAYXQY010000316.1:1792-2831 GCA_964466525.1 uncultured Planctomycetia bacterium | reverse complement strand
CGGACTGTTCGGGGGTGGTGTCCACGGGCAGCCGGACCCCCGCCTCGATCTCGTCAGCCGACACTTCGGGCATCGTAATCATCCCCATGTGACTGCTGTACGCATAACCGACGACCACGGAAAGCAATGTTACGGCCGCAGTCAATGTGACGTACCGGAACCGCAGGCAGAGGTCCAGGAACGGACGGAAAAATCGGTTCACCGCGTCACGAAACCAGGACGAAAACCGCTGTTGTCCTCCGTGAAGCCATGCAAGCGGACCGGTTTCGGCCTCCTCGAACCGGTGTCCAAGGTGTGCCGGCAGGATGAACAGCGCCTCGAACAGCGAAATTAACAGTACGGTAATGACGACGACCGGAATGGGAAACCAGAAGTTCCCGGTGGTGCCGGGTATGAACATAAGCGGAATGAACGCGACCACGTTTGAAAGAATACTGAAGGTCACGGGACCGGCCATGTCACGAGCCCCCTCGATGGTGGCCGGTATCAGGTCCATGCCCTTCTCGCGGTACTCGTAGACGTTTTCCCCCACGACAATGGCGTCGTCCACCACGATCCCGAGCACAACCAGAAAGGCAAACATGGAAATCATGTTAATACTCATGTTGAATATGGGGAGGAAGAAGAAGGATCCCACGAACGAGATAGTCATCCCCATCATGACCCAGAACGCAAGCTGGTATTCCAGGAACAGCCCGAGGATGCCGAGCACGATCAGCACGGCAATGATTCCGTTCTCCATGAGTAGCGAGAGCCGCTCGTCGTAATCGTCGGCCCGGTTGTCGTCGATTCGGTGGGATATGCCCTGAGGAAGCTCGAGGTTCCGGAGGGTCTCTTTGACGGAGGAAGCGACCACCAGCGGGGACTGCTGACCCACTCGAGCAACCTCGATTTCGATGGAGGGGGTGCGGTTGAATTGAGAATGCAGGCCCTCTTCCTCAAATCCATCCGTAACGGTCGCAATATCGGACAGGGTCACAGATGCCCCCTCGGACGAGTTTACGATACCGATGGTTTCCAGTTCGTCCGCCCACACTTT
>CAYXQY010000316.1:0-1782 GCA_964466525.1 uncultured Planctomycetia bacterium | reverse complement strand
CGTTCCTTCATGCGCAGCAGAACGGAACCGTTCCGGGTGTCGAGCGAGCCGGCCGGGATGTCCCGGCTGGACTGCTCGATCTTCCTTGCGACGTCTCCCGGGGTGAGGTTGTACGTGCGAAGCATTTCCTGGGAGATCTCAACGTGAGTGATGAACTCAGGAACGTTGCTGAGCTCCACCTGTGTGATGTCGGGATTGCTACGGAGCTGATCCCGGACTCGTTCGCCAACGTTTCGAAGGGTCCAGACGTCCGTTTCACCGTACAGACCAATTTCCATGACCGACCGCTGCCGGGACTGGAGACGGACCTCCGGTTCTTCGATGTCGTCCGGGAAGGTCTGAATTCGATTGACCGCCTGATCGATGTCCTGAAATGCTTTCATGCGGTTCGTGCCGGCCACCAGTTCGACCTGTACGGACCCACCGCCTTCCCGGGCCGTGGAGGTGACCTCCCTGATACCTTCGATGCCGCGTATGGCTTCCTCCACCGGCTGTAGGACGCCGCTTTCCGTTTCCGAGGGGGACGCACCGGGATACGTGACGCTGACGCTCACGACGTCCAGCTGAGAGCGGGGAAAAACTTCCTTCTGAATGTTGAACATCATCCAGAACCCGCCTCCAAGCAGAATGACCATCAGCAGGTTGGCGGCGATGGGCTTCCGGGCCATCCACGCGATGGGCCCGGTGTATTCGCTGTGCGAGTCGTTCTGATTTTTGCTGTTACTCATGAATATTCCCGGGGCGGTTACTGTGTGTTCTGGTTGTTGGTTGTGTCCGGGTCCGGCGATTCCTCCGCGGGCTTCGTTCGAAGTGCGGCACCGTCGGTGACAGCGGTTAGGTTGGTGGTGACAACACGGTCCGATCCGCTGAGTCCGTCACGGATGTAGGCGTACGACGAGTCACGGGTGGCCACGTCCACCTCACGAATGTCAAGTGTTCCCTCCTTCATCACCCATACCGTGTCGTTGTCCCGGACATAAGCACGGTTTAGCCGGACTGCGTTCGGGATGTTCCGGCCTTCGATCCACACCTTCACAGGAGCATCAACGAGGAGCCGGGGCTTGTCCTCCTGTGCCTCCGTTTGAGAAAGCGGGTCGGGAATTTCGACGAGAATTTCAGCCATGCGGGACTGTTCTCCGACGCGGCCAATCTGTCGGTGGATGGTTCCGGTTCGAAACGTATCCTCGGGCCATGCATTTCGGTCGCGTATTCGCACGTCGGGTCGAGTCGTGTCCGAATCACCGTTGTTCAGGGACAGCCAGCGAAGCTCGGACAGGGGGAGGTGGACGCTCACCCAGTACCGGTGCAGCCCCACGAGCCGGGCGAGCCGGTCCCCGGCGGCCACCTGGGAGCCCACGTTCACGTCACGTGTGAGAATGTGTGCGTCGAACGGAGCATGGATTGTTGTGCGGTCCAGCTCGAGTTGTGCCTGGTCGACGGCCGCCTGTGCCGATTCAACCGTGGCCTGAACCGACGTAAGCTGGGGTTTTCGGAGCACAAGGTCCTTCTGGGCCCCCTGCTGAAGCTGCCCGTCAATCATTTCATATTCGTCCTCGGCTACGTTCTGGCGTCCCCGCTCCAGCTTGAGGTCGGACTTCGCCTGCTGCAGCTCGCTGCGGCGCTGTTTGAGCTGCTGACGGTAATCGGACGGGTCCAGTCTCACCATCCGGTCTCCTTTTTCGACGAATTCCCCGGGCGTAAAGTCGTCGGACCGCTCGATCACTTCGCCCTGCACGCGGGGACGCAGGATGATCTCCCGGGCCGGTTCCACCGTGCCCATCG
>CAYXQY010000315.1:0-2864 GCA_964466525.1 uncultured Planctomycetia bacterium | reverse complement strand
AACCCCATAGCCGTTGTGACAAGGGCCTGATAAATACCACCGGCCAGATCACTCGGTGATGGATTCCGGATGGTTTCAATCTGTTGAAAGGCAATAATCATTCCGACAACCGTCCCAAGCAGTCCCATCATGGGAGCGATGTTCCCGATGAGGTTTAACCAGGAGATTTTATTCTCGAGTCGGACCCGTTCGCTTTCGATTGTCTCCTGTATTGACTTTTCGATCTCATCCACCCCCATACCGATCTTCGTAATCCCTGAAGCAACAACGTTTGTAAACACAGTCGGCTCCATCTCACATAAATCAAGGGCCTCGTCATATTGCTCCTCCTGTAGGAGACGATCTACTTCCGCAACGAGGTCGGGTGGAATGAGCTGGTCCCGCTGAATGCTCAGAAAATGTTCAATTATCAATGCAGTGGCCACCATGCTTAAAAGTATGATCGTCCATCCGATCGGACCGGCATCAATGATTAGATTCATAAATGACGTCGCCTCACCCGCTCCGTCGCCTCCTTCCTGTGCAAAAGATAGAAGCTGCATGGAGAAGACAAGAAGCGTGACAAAAACCGACATCAGGTTCCAGCGCTTGTTCATCCTGTCATACCTCATCAAAAACTCAGGTTCCACGACTTGTCGAAAAAATTCATCACTGATCAACGCTCCAATTATACCTAACTTTCTGTACCTCCACCGAGCCCGTATACCGATTCCTCAATTCTTCAAATGTTTTTTCAGCCTGTCGTTCAAAAAATGACGCGTCTCCATTTTTCGGGGGATTTTCAGCAAGAAGCCTGTATACTTTCGTCGTCAGGTATAACAATTGCCGGTGCTGTAGAGAGTGCCATTCCGTCGAAGTCCCGAAGAGCAGATGGGCCTTTACAAGGGAGAGAACCGCCTCACGCAGGTGAGATACGTTCTTCTCTTCCTGTTGCCATTTCTGAATGGAGTTCGAAGCGGTAGCCAGAAGCTTACCGGATCGAAGAAGTTCATTCTCCTGATCGGATTCGAGTTGATCTCTTATGGTTGCGAGCATATCTTCTGTATTTTGATTCTGTCGTACCAGACACCGTAATTCTCCGAGAAATGTGCGCTGGCGGAGAGCTGGATCGGATAAATCCCGGATGCTTTCATAACGTACTTTCGTAATGGACAATTTCCCTTCCCCGAGCTGTTCAAGCGCCTTGACCCGCAACAGTTTGAGGTAATCCACAATTTCACCAGGAGCCTCCTGGCTTTCAGAGAGAGAAATCAGTTCCTCACCAATCCGGCCGATGTTCTGAAACGTGGCGTCCGTCACGTCCTCTTCCGGATCATACACTTGATAGGTTTTCGAAAGGAGTCGTATACGAGCCATGTGGTCAAACCAGACATGACCGGGGTTCTTCAGTGACTCTTTTGCTATCTTCAGCGCTTTCGTATGATTGCCCAACCTGAAGTGAGCCATCGCGAGATAATATAGCACCCTTGGCCGATGTACAGCCCTGAGAGTATCGTCAATCTGTTCCCGTACCGAAGGACCGAGTTTCACCACACGGCTGTACCGGCGGTTCTGAAACGCTTTCTCCAGTTGAGCCAGCTGTTCTGTCACATCCCAGTATTTTACGTTCCAGACACTTTCGCGAGGAATTTCCCGAACCCCGTTACCTGTTTCAAACACATAGTTCGTCACAGTGTATCCCTGAAGAACTCCCGAAACGGTATTTCCGTTGTTCAACTCGACCCGGTCCGTCTGCTGAGCGAGACAAATACCGGAGACGAAGAAAAAAAACGCAAAAGCAAATATGGCGTGTCGGTTCGTGTTTCTCATGAACTCTGACCGCTTATTTGAAGGTTACCCAGTTTATCGGGATACGCATCAAGCAGTTTTTTAAACATGTCACCGTATCCGTTGAACGGTTCCTCCCCACGATCCATCAATCGTTTGAAAATGAACCTGGCATTTTTCTGCTCCCTGTCCGACCCCTCGATCAGTTTGACCTCTGCCAGTGCAGCCCATCCGCGATACCAGGTTTCTCCATTTTCTTCGGCTGCATTAATAATTCGACCGGAAATAAAATCGTCTGCTTTATCAACCAGTTGCTTGAGCTTTTTCGAATTTCCATTCTTCTTTGCTCGCTTCATTTGTTCGATGTATAAGCGAGCCCGCCCCATGAGTACGGAAAGTGACGTGGCCCCTTCCCCTTCCAGGAGGCGATCGTATATGTCTTGAGCCTGTTCGAACTCTCCAAGTTGCATGTATGCGCGCCCGAGCTGCTCCCTGACAACCTCCGAGTCCACAGTACCGGTAAGCCGTACATCACGTTCGTTATACTTCCTGTTAAGAAGAGTCGAAAAGAGGGTTTGGGCCTGATGTAAATGTTGCTCGTTTCCATATTCCCCTCCGTATTCAAGAAGTTTTATGCCAATTGATAATACATTATTCGCTGAAGCCCCCCCCTGTCTGAGCTTCCTGGATATCCACCGGTGATAAAAGTTCACCTCACGGGTTCTGTATGCCTTAACCTTTTCAGGCTCCCTGTGTTTCTTTCGCAACCTCTCGAAGTAGGAGGCGGCATCGCCGAGTGCACTGACCGTGGCGGGAGCATCCGGGTATTTTTCGTACAGGTTTTCAGCTACCTGCGCCACATTTTCAGCTTCTCCTTTCATGATCCATGCTTTCATTCGATGTTCTTGCGCCCGGGCCGCCTTCTCACCGGTTACATTAAATCTGGACAGCCGCTGACTCGTTAACAGGTCAAGCAGTTCATCCGGTTTCTTAACGGGTTTCTTCAGGAATGCATACGCCATGATGTTCATAGCGGACCACCCTCGGTTTTTTTGTGAATTGGATAGGGCGGACTGTTCCTGATAGTAATTGAGAAG
>CAYXQY010000314.1:0-2870 GCA_964466525.1 uncultured Planctomycetia bacterium | reverse complement strand
GCGTCGACCTCCGGCCGAACCACGATGTTCTGATCGTGGTAATCCTGGTGGTGGAACCCCTGATCGAACAGCTGTGCGGTGACGTCGGCAAGCCGGTTCCAGATTTTGTGTCGGAGTGACGGCCAGCGGTCCGACCCGTATGTCTCCCGGAGGACGGATCGAAGTGTGTTTCCCCCGAGGTTGCGAGTGACCAGCACGCATGCGTTCAGCAGTCCGCGGCTGAACCGTTGCCCGAGCAGGAGCGGGTCGGGCACCGGAACGTCCGCCGCATGAAGCTGCATGAGATGGTGCCACTCGTGGTATGCCTGACTGCCGAACACGGTGTACCGGAAGCGCTGGAGAAACGAATCATGGCGAAACACCTTCACGAAAAACCCATCCCCATTCCCCGTTCCCGATACGGTGAACCACTGCCGGTCGTCCGGGGCCAGCTCCGTCAGCCGGTCCTGAATTTCATCCAGGTGTTCGGCGGGCACAAACACGGGGGGATCTCCTGTTCCCGACGTATACCGCTCCCAGCGAAATTCGTCCTCCGTTGATTTCGACTCAATTCGGTCGAGCATGAGATCCTTAATAATGAATTGTCGGCTGTTTTCGATCATTAACAGCATTTGTAACGGTTCGATACGTCAGTTTTCAATGGAAGAGGGGCTGCGGAACAGGGATGAAATTTTTTTGAAATTGGGGCGTTACGTATCAATATGAGGTGCAAAACAGTTCGGTCTTTTTTACGTCAAGATTCGTTGTGGTTGATGGTGTTAAAATCACCTCCAATTCGATCAGGTGATACATGGGATGAGGAAATGACTTGATTTGTTTGACCCTCCATGATATATTTACAAACTCATCCGCCGGGTGGGTTATGCATCCGGGGGGTTTTGTTATTGAACCGGTGCCGGGACGGAACGGTTTATAATTGCTATTCCCGATTTGTAACATACAACTCGGTTTCGTGGGAGGTGCAGGCACGTCATCTCCTGAAATGGGTTCTGTCCGCCATTCCACCTGTTCGATTTACTGATGACCTGTAAAATTTTTTATATCCTGAGCTTCCTATTACTTGCGAGCTGGTACCATGACTGAACAACAATCGTTTGACCTGGAAAATCTTCGTAACGTCGGGTTGATGGCACATATTGACGCTGGAAAGACGACCGTGTCCGAGCGGTTTCTGTACAACACGGGCCGCACGCACCAGGTCGGTGAGGTGCACGACGGTGAAGCCACCATGGATTACATGGAAGAGGAAAAGGACCGTGGCATTACCATCACGTCCGCGGCCACGCAGTTCGAATGGAAGGAAAATACCATCAACCTGATTGACACGCCGGGTCACGTGGACTTTACCGTGGAGGTGGAACGATGTCTGCGCGTTCTGGACGGAGCGGTCGGTATTTTCTGCGGCGTGGGCGGCGTCGAATCACAGTCGGAAACGGTGTGGCACCAGGCCGAACGGTACGACGTTCCTCGCATGGCGTTCGTGAATAAGATGGACCGGGAAATTGCTAACTACGCAAAGGCGATCCAGGAAATGAAGGATCGATTGAACGCAAGGCCGGTCCCGTTTCACTGGCCGCTGAGCAAGGGCGATGATTTCGGACTCGTGCTGGACCTGCTCAACGAACGGCTGATCGAAATGAGCACGGACGTTGAGCAGGAACCTATACCGGTGGATCGGGACCTGACCGACGAAGAACAGGAACTTCTGAACGAGAAACGGGAAGCGCTCATCGAAGGGGCCGCGGATTATGACGATACCATTTTTGAAAAAGTGATCGAAGGCGGCCACATCAGTCCGGAGGAAATCAAAGACGCGGTGCGCAAGGGAACGATCGACGGGGAGCTCACCCCGGTCTTCTGCGGTTCGGCCCTGAAAAATCAGGGCATGCATCCGCTGCTTGACGCCATCTGTGATTTCCTTCCGAGTCCACTTGACCGGAAGGAGATCGAAGGAACGGACCCCGATACGGAAGAAACTGTTCAAATTGAGTGTGATCGGGGGGACGACGCACCGTTTGTCGCCATGGCGTTTAAATCCCACTCCAGTCCAACGGGCGACCTGACGTTTATCCGCCTCTACTCGGGGGCGATTGAAACGGGGCAGAAGGTGTATAACCCGCGGACCGGTGAAATGGAACGCATCGGCCGCATGGCCGTCATGCACGCCGGAGATCAGGAACACATTTCCCGGGCCGAAGCCGGTAATATTGTTGGTGTGGTGGGACTCAACAACACGGCCACGGGCGATACGCTCTGTTCCCCGGATGACCCGGTGGTGCTTGGGGCGCTTGAGGTGCCCGAGCCGGTTATTTCGCTGGCGGTGAAGGCAAAGGACCGGGGCGACCGGGACAAACTGACGAAAGTACTTGCCAGTGTGTCCCGAGAGGACCCCAGTTTCGAACTTGAAACCGACCAGGAATCCGGTGAGCTGATCATCAGCGGCATGGGGGAGTTGCACCTCGAAGTGGTGCTTGACCGGATCAATCAGGAACACGGCATCGAAGTCGAGCGGTCCGCACCGCAGGTTTCCTACCGGAAAACGCTTCGGGACGAGCAGGATGTGTACATCCGGCACCAGAAGCAGACCGGAGGTCGTGGGGAATTCGGTGAGGTCTACATCGAATTTGAACCGATGGACCTCGGTGGCGAAATTAAGTTTGAAGAAAGCATCCGTGGAGGCGGCGTTCCCCGTGAATTCATTCCTTCCGTCGAGAAGGGCATCCGGGAATACGCGGATGACGGACAGGACGAGGATATTCCGCTCGTCAACTTCCGCGCGGAGCTGTACGACGGGGAGCACCATCCCGTCGACTCCTCGGAAGTCGCGTTTAAAACCGCCGGTCGAAAGGCCATCACAAAGGCCGTCGAAC
>CAYXQY010000313.1:0-2896 GCA_964466525.1 uncultured Planctomycetia bacterium | reverse complement strand
GAAGATCGACGCGCTGTCGGCGGCGGGTGTCCCAGTCGGGGACACCCCCGAGGAAGTCGCCGACGCGGTCGCCGACCTGCTGTAGAATCTTCTGACTAAACGATAGATCTCGGAATATCAGTCAGTCATCATTCGTGAACCAGTCGAGTGAAGGATTTTCATTGCGGAATTCTTTGACTGTCTGTTGTTTAGCCTCATACTCCGCTTTGCGGTTGATCCACTTTTCCCTGTATCCCTCTCTAAGATTGGAAAGTATCCTGGCTGCGGTCTGGCCAGACACCGGAGGATCAACGTATGCATATGTTGTGACATCGTCACCCATTCCACTCTCGGACTCGATCTGCTCAATCAGGTCAAAATCTTTCAACCTGTCCAAAAGGTCGTCACAGAGTATCTCGGCCACGATCTCGATGTCATAATGAGGCACTGTTCGTTGATCGTTGATGTAGTCGTAGACTTCGTCTCGGGTGAATTTCCGAACAGAACTCTCCAGATCCTCGCGGGCCCACAATATCTCCGAGAAGACTGTCTCCATCACGACATAGGTGTGGGATTCCGGGAAGAAGTCCGGCGTCAGTTGTGGCGCTTCTGCGACCGATACCCCATCGTCTTGTTGGAGTTTCTGTGCAAGTTCACTATCATGGGCCGATTCCGCTGGGAATCGAGTGTCGAATTTGGTGTGGAGCTGTAATGTCTCCTCTTCAAACCGGTAAATTTTCCAGAGGTAGATCGGATCGTCTGGGTTTTCCTCTTGTTCTTCCTGTTCGATCGCTTCAACCGCTGTCTCCGCCAGTTCTCCGGGTACACAGAGAACACGCTCAACATCAGTGAATACGCATCCGGTCTTGTCAGCAAGATAATCCGCATGGTTGAGAACAACCTCCGCCTGTTCTCGAATCTGTGTGAGCGCATTCTGTGGCTGTGATATCCCTGCCTTGCACTCGACCAACACGATGAAATCGTGATCGTCGTGTCCGATTAAGATATCTGGATTACGGATACTGGGATTAAGCTCATACAGTGGTTCGACGCCGAGTAGCTTCCAGCCTGTATCTTGGAATATTTCGGACCGAGGTCCAAACGCAGTGATGGTTGACTCCACGACATTGTCATGGCTCTGCGCGGTTTCGACAGCGTTATCGAACCGTTTGGCTATGACGTTCTCCGAGTTCTCGGTTTTTCCGAGACTCTGAGCTTTCAGTTCTTCTTTCCGCTTCTTCCATCGATCAAACTCCTGAACCTTCTTTCCATAGAGGTCGACAGGGTCATCGCCGTTTCCCTCATCACCCCTGTCTGCCATTGCTACCCTTCAGCTGTTACAGAAACGTTTGGATCGACGTTGTCTTGGATGAACTCGTGGAAGCGAAGGAACGACCCGACATTCTCTTCCGCTTCTTGTGGAAACACCCGAATGGCATCATCGCTTGCCCTGATTCGGAACTTGTTGTCTTTCCTTGTATCGATGACTTTTGTTGTGAAGTAAACCGATCCTTCTTGCTTGAACGAATCTACTAACAAGAAGTCCTGATCCTCCATTCGGGCGGTGATTTCATCGATTTCATTGTATTCAAGTGGGCTCCCGAGATGGATCGTGGCTGGCTCTGAGGTGGGCACCCTGAGGCTTTCGGTCGTAGAGAGCATCTCGAAAGACGACGCATCGAACGCTTCCTTAACTTCAAGCGCTTCATTGATGCACAGCTCGACGTAGTCGAAGAATCGAGAGGCGTCTCCATCCGTTAGAGCGAAGATACCCTCACGAACTACACGAAACTTAGCGACGTTGGAGATATTGAACGTGAGATTGCGAGGTTTAACACCGTAGTTAGTCTCCATTTCGGTAAGTGTCTTTAGGCCATCGTTACCATGGTACTGGACGGTGCGCTCATACTCTCCTCGGATGCGTGCTGGATAATCGCTGTCTTCCGACCGGTCGGCAATGAACCGGGTTATCTCCGCGTGGGTCTCCTCCTTGATGGCAGCGCGGAGAGTCTGGAACATTTGGGTTCCTACATGGAGGTAGTGAACCCCTGGTTTCTTGGCCAACATTTCGCCGATCGTATCATCGATCTCCTCCGTCTTCCGCATATCCGTATAGAATAGAATGAGGCCGGTTGTCTCGTCGTAGTGAAGATAATACTCTGCAATCTGCTCGTCTTCTTCATCCGAGTCATCACCGTTACTGGACCGGTATCTGCGTCGAATCCTTTTGATTGCTCCGAGGTCGTCTATCGAGTAACCCCGCTGATCAAGTAACTCGTGAAATTCTGACTCGGAAAAATGGGAGAAACCAACAACAATATAGAGGTCGTTTTCGAGGTCGTCAACGTCAATCTCCGCCAGCTCGCTATTGAAATCATCGAGATCATCGAACTGTGATGGCCCAACCTCGAAGACACCCATGGGTCCGTATTTAGTACCGCAATAAAAAAGAGTTAGGTCGTCGAACGAATAATAGGAGTTGGATAGCGCGGCCCAACGCTTATTCGGATCGCCACCCACCCTCGGACAATGAGCCTCTTCAGGAAAGCGGGAAAGAAGTTCGAGGAGACCAAACGGAGCGTTATGGGGGACGAGGAAGCGGCGTACGTCTGTCGGTCCTGCGAGCAACCGGTCGAGGAGGACTACGAGTACTGCCCCCAATGCGGCGAGGCGGCGGTCGAACCTGCCGAGTGAGGCTGTTAATCCCGACTATCCCCGTGTCGAGGTTCTAAGTCCCCGGAGAATCGAGTTCCAGGTATGGAGACGCTGCTTTTCGACACCGAGGACGTCGAGGAACATGCACGGATGGCGGCAGTCGTCGAGGCCGTCGAGTCGGCCTTCGCGGCCTACCAGCGAGGGAACACCGTCATGCCCGCGAAGTCCTACGTCGACCTGCCGCAGTACAACGGCGACTTCC
>CAYXQY010000312.1:0-2913 GCA_964466525.1 uncultured Planctomycetia bacterium | reverse complement strand
AGGTGGAGTACGTGATTGGCGCTCTGCAAATTGATCCCGTGTTCGGTGGCACGGGTGCTGCACAGGGCGACCTGATATTCCTGTTGATTGAACTGCTCGACCAGGGCCGTTCGGTTGTTCGTGCTGCCGTCGATCCGGATAAAGGATATGTCTTTACGATGCAGCATCTTTTCCATGAAGTCCAGCGGTTGCAGGAACTGGGTGAACATCACCGCTTTATCCGTCTTCGTTACGTTCTCGAGTTTGTTTAAAACGGCGTCGAATTTGTTCGACACCCCTTCTATCCGATCGATACTGTCGTCCACGAGCGCCGGATGGATGCAGATTTGTTTGAGTTTTTTGATCGCCTTGAAAATCGTGTTCCTCACTTTTCGATCGCGGTCGTCCTCGTCTTCGTCAATAGAACGTATCTGAGTTCGATACTGCTCCTGGATAGGTCCATATAGGTTTTTCTGCTCCTGTGTCAGGGTCAGATAATATTCGTTCTTAATTTTTTCCGGCAGATCCTTCCCGACCTTATCCTTGGTTCGGCGGAGGAAAAACGGCTTTATCTTCCGCTGCAGTCGCGACATCGCGTCCGTCTGTTCGGGTTCGGATCCGGTCGTCGAACCCGGATTCCCGTTGTCGGAACCATCAGCGCCGAGGTTTCCGTAGATTTCGTTGCTGAACTGTCGCTGAAACTGAGCCTTGTTCCCCAGGTGCCCTTTCATGAGAAAGTCGAAGATGGACCAGAGTTCTTCCAGGTTGTTTTCGATGGGGGTCCCGCTGAGCGCAAGCCGGTGTCCGGCGTTCAGTGCTTTGGCCGCTTTCGTGCGTTTCGCCGATTGGTTTTTGATCTTCGTCGCTTCATCCAGGACGAGGTAAAACAGGGGGCACTTCGCGATTTCTCTGCAGTCGTTTCGAATCGTGCCGTACGTTGAAAAATAAATGGCTTTCCGGTTTCTTCGAAACACGTCTGCGTCCCGTTGGGTGCCGTGATACTTCTCCAATTTATAATGCCCGGGCGTAAACACCTTTTTTGCTTCCTTGAGCCAATGACCCATCACGGAACGAGGTGAGATCACCAGGCTCGGCCGCTTCCGGTCTTCTCGCACGTAGGCCTGTTTCATGGCAATCAGGGCCTGTATCGTTTTTCCCAGCCCCATATCGTCCGCAAGCAGTCCGTGCAACCGATTTCGATCCATCCAGGTTAACCAGTCAACCCCTTCTCGCTGATAGGGGCGCAGATGGATGCCGTGTTGCTTGAGTCGTTTTTCCGTTTCCTCATCGACGTGAAAGTCAGCACGGGCCTCAAAGCCATCAAGGTCCTTCAGAAAATTCCGATAGGAATCTGATACCTGTTTTCGACCGCCCACCTCCTCCACGAAATCCTCGAGCTCATGGACCTGATTGGCTTTGATCCGGTACCCGTCGTCCGTCTGTTCGGCTTCAGCCTGTTCGAGAAAGGCTTCGGCCTGTTCCACCCGGTCTTTTTCCACTTCGGTAAACGTGTAGTCATCGACCTGTACGTGTCCTGAACGTTTGCCCTCCTGTTCTGCTTCCTCGATCGTTGACTGGAGGTCCTGATGGGAGAAGGAGGTGCCCCTGGTCCGGTACTCGATGTCGAAGTTCAGCCATCCGCCTTCCTCATGGTCGATGGTAAATTCAGGGGTCATCGGCTCGTCTTCGACCACGTCGACTTTTTCCGCCTCATCCGTCAGGGCCGTCTCGTAACCCGACTCCAGAATGGCCAGATCACGGAGGAAAAACTCCGGCACCCCGTCCAGGTCCACGTGGATCTCGTCCGTGACCGGTTCCATCTCCCCGTCGGAGGAAGGCTTCTTGATGAGTTGATCTTCGAACTCCACCCATCCGTTTCCGAGTTCTCGAGCACCGGACAAATCCTGAACCTGCGCATCATCTTCCCCCGTCCGGACGCCCGACGAGAGATGCACCCCCTCTTCCGGGTCGTAGTCCACCTGTACGACCTGCTCCGTTTCGTTCGGATCCACGACGTCCAATTCCTGCATCTCCTCCGATAGCTGGACGGCTTCATCCGTCCGCAGGTACTCAATTTCGGACGGGTTCAGCTGCAGGCGCAGATCACCGTCCTCCGTCCAATCCGGATCATGATCAAGCAGCGACAATAGCGTTTCGTAGGAATCAAGCCCGACCGTATACGACTCATTGTCGACCTCCACGGTCTGATCGTATCGGTTGATCTTTCCCGGTCCGTCCACTTTTATCATGCCGTCCGGTGTCTGTGCGTACACCCGCGCCTGAATACGATCTCTCTCCATGCGATCCACCTCAAACTGGAGCGAAATATCCGACCGTTCAAAACCGGTAATTTTTTTCAGGAACTTGATCATGTCAGTAGGTCTGTTTGCCCTCACGAACGTACTCGACCTCCGATGGATCGATAATTGACGTCTCTTCGGAACGCAGTATCTTGAGCTGCCCGTCTTTTACGTCCATGACCTTCGCGTGTTCATTATTTGCCAGGCGAACAACGTCATTTACGCGAAACCGGGCCCCGTTTCTCCGCTCCGTCTCCCCTGAAAACCCCTTCTCCTCGCGAACCACCTCGTCGAGTTGATTGAGTTTTTCCATACACTCCTGGAACCGATCCGCCACAATCGACTGCAAACCGGACCGAAACGTCTCGGATCGTTGCGTGATCCTGTACGGGTTCTCGCCACTTCGCCTGAGAGGGACCACCTCCTCCTGATCGAAAACCGAGCTCTCCGGAATGCCCTCCTGCTCGCACAGGGCATTAATTTTGCTGCGGTCAAACGACTTCACAACCTGTGGAGAAATCGGCTGATTGGCAAGTGCTTTCGTAATCTCCTTCGAATCACGCATTTCCCAGTCGACCTGTTTCTCGTACGAAACCCGGCCGTATCTGCCATGCACAACCGTTTGTTTATCGAG
>CAYXQY010000311.1:0-2926 GCA_964466525.1 uncultured Planctomycetia bacterium | reverse complement strand
CTCTCCTCTGAAATTGAGATTCAAGGGGAACCGGAAGTGGTTACGCTATAACAACAGTACCTTACTGTTTTAACTCAAAATTGCACCTGATTGTTTTATTCAGCATATCACGGATGTTTTTAATTGGTCGGTCAATACATGTTTTCTCTTCCGTGTCTCCGCCCGGTCCAGGTCGATAGCGGAATGTCTCGACCTGATTCGTTCGATACCTGCTTCCGCCGAAAGCGAGCATGATGGTATCCGGTTGTTCGTCTGTCTGAGCTAATAAAAAAATAAGATCATGTCACGCCTGACCTATCTTGCCCTTCTTTTTCCGCTGGTCACCGGTTTCCTGGTCTGTTTTGGCGTTCCCGCGGCGGTATCCGAACCCCTGACGATTGCCGAAGAAGGAACCGTACGGCAGCCGGTTGTCGTGGCAGAGCATGCGTCGAGTACCACCCGTGCGGCTGCGGAGCACCTGGCCGAATACCTGGAGCGAATGACGGGAGGGAACGTTCCGGTGCGGGACGACGGTTCGTCCGACGGTCTGCGGGTCGGGGTCACCGGGGACTTTCCGGACCTCAACCACGGTGTCTCTTTCGATCCGGAGCACCCGCTGAGAAGGGACGAGTACTTGATCCGAACCCGAACGGACGGCGCCCTGCTAATCGGTGCGAGTGACAATGCGGTGCGCCTTGCCGTCTGGGACGTTCTCCACCGGCTTGGCTATCGCCTCTATTTTCTGACGGATACCTGGGAGGTGGTTCCGGACCGTCCCACGCTGGAGGTTGACCTGGACACGGTCAAGCGACCGGATTTCGTCACGCGCCGGGCGCCGCGAGGGGCGCCCTGGAGTGATGACGAACTCTGGCAACGCTGGAAGGTGCGAAACCGTGTAACTTCTTCGTTTCAGCTTCGCACCGGGCATGCTTACGGTCGGATCATTCGTGAAAATAAAGAGGCGTTCAGGAACCACCCGGAATACTACGCACTGGTGGATGGAGAACGGCGGCACTCCGATCGGATCGATGGGCGGGGGAACGTCAAATTCTGTATCAGCAATCCGGATCTGCGCGAGCTGGTCGTCGATTATGCGGTGCAAAAGTTTCAGGAAGACCCGGAGCGGGACAGCATCTCGATGGATCCGTCCGACGGAGGGAACTGGTGTGAGTGTGATCAATGTCGGGCCCTTGGAAGCGTCAGCGACCGGGTGGTTACGCTGGCGAACGAAGTTGCTCAAGCGGTCAATCAGCTGGATCTCGGGCCGAAATACGTGGGCATCTACGCGTACAATTACCACAGTCCGCCCCCGGAAATCGAAGTGCATCCAAATGTTATTGTCAGCATAGCGACGAGTTTTATAAAACGGGGATATACCGTTGAGGAACTGGTGGAAGGATGGCAGGCACAGGGGGCGACCATCGGCATACGGGAATATCACGACGTGTTCGCGTGGCATCATGATCGGCCCCGGGAAGCCCGTGGAGGGGACATTGATTACCTCAGGCGGCGCATTCCGTATTTTTATGAACATGGAGCCCGGTTCATGAACTCGGAGAACCAGGATAGCTGGGGCTCCAACGGGTTAGGTTTCTGGATCACGCCGCGTTTGCTCTGGGACGTGGATGCAGCGGATCGGGTCGATTCCCTGGTGGATGATTTTATAACGCGGGCGTTCGGAGCAGCAAAACAACCGATGCAACGGTTCTATCGACTTCTTAACGACCGGAAACGCCCGCGTTCGGGAGAGGATATCGTTGCACAGCTGTACCGATACCTCCGGGACGCCCGGCGAATCAACGATGATCCGGCCGTTCGCCGTCGTCTGAACGACCTCCTTCTTTATACCCGTTACCTTGATCTTTACTATGATTACCGCCTTGCGGAAGGGGATGAGCGCCAGCGAAAATTTGAGCAGGTCTGGCGGCACACGTACCGGATGCGCGATCGGATGATGCTCTCGACCCGGGCCATCTGTGACAGGGAGAAATTTCGGGACGATTCGGTGTCCGTTCCGGAACGGGCGGCATGGGAGGTGCCCGAGCGGAAAAATCCCTGGAAAAGCAGCGAACCGTTCGGTGAAAAAGAACTTGCGAACATCCTCTCCACCGGAATCGACTCCAACGAGCCCACCGAACTGGAGGTGGATCCCGTCGACTTCAGTGATGATCTTGTTCCTGCGACTCCGCTTGATCTCAGGGAGGTCAAATCCGGTACGTTTCCCACGAATTTTCGGGGGAAGCAACGGTTCTTTACATGGCTTCCGGATGAACGGAAGCAGTTTGACCTTCGGGTCACCGGGGGATTGATAGAGCACTACCGGGACCGGGGAAACGTGGACATTTCACTTTACCGGGGAACAGGCAATACACAGGTGCAAGTGGATCACGACGAGAGCGTACCGCCGGACGGCAGGGAGCGCCGGGTGACGCTAACCTCGGACGGGAGCGGTCTTCACGTGCTCGAATGGGACGACGGCAATGACATGACGCACGTGGAGTTTCCGGAGGACCTGCCGTTTACCCTCCGATTACCTCTGAATGAGTCCGTGAACCTCCGTGGACGGTGGTCGCTCTGGTTTTACGTGCCGAACGGAACCGAAACGGTGGCGGGATACGCCGATCAAACCAGCGGTCAACTCTTGAACGACCGAGGAGAGACCGTATTTTCGTTCAGTGAGATGGACCGTCCGGGGTATTTCAATGTGCCGGTGCCGGAGGGACAGGACGGGACGGTCTGGCAGTTCAAGAACTGCGGCGGTACGCGACGGTTGATCAACGTGCCTCCGTACCTCGCCCCAGAACCCGAACAACTTCTCCTTCCCCGGGAAGTGGTGGAAGTGGATCGGTCCAAATAAGGACCATTTTTATCGATGTGTCGTGGCATGATTAATTAAGCTGCCTGTTACGAACTTCATCTGGTATCGGTATCCCTCTTCCCCCATGCT
>CAYXQY010000310.1:0-2934 GCA_964466525.1 uncultured Planctomycetia bacterium | reverse complement strand
AGGCCTTCTTTGAGCGCTAACCGGGAAAATTGCACTTGGTTGTTTAATTCAGCTTATTCATTCGTGGTCCGAATAATTTCGAAACCCTGTTAGTTGTTTACGTCTAAAAAACCTGAGGAGTCGATTTGGCATTTTATACTCAAACGTATAGTAATGCCAACCTGGAGGGAACCCCCTTTCACGGAAAGGACTCTTTTAAAAAAAAAGCGTCGACCGTGACGATGTATGGAGTCTATTGATGAGCTCCAACGGTTTGCCCATTTACCTTCCAGTTCCACCACATCAGACCACGACCCCGTGGCTCGAATTTCATTCGGAGGTAAACACTGGGTGCCGGTTTGTTCAGCTTCAGGTCGTCACCTTCGGCTCGTTGCATCCATGATTCAGTTTTTGCCGGGAACGAGTGGGTATACAGGTCACGCCAGGGACCGTCCGGTTGAAGCGACCATTGCACGGTGGCAAAAATGCCGTTCTCCTCTCCTTTTTTGGCCGTTAACCTGGAACGCACGGCCAACTCACTGATCTTCTCGTCCGTTGATTCAGGGGAGACTTTCCATATGGACCAGGCGGGCTGTTTGGAATCCGCGGGAACAGCGGTGTTCCAGTGATTGTTGACATCCATTTGATGGTTCTTATAGGCGTCCTCGATATGCAGTCCGAGCGGATGGTCGTTTTCTGGATCCCTGCCATGATAGTCCAGGAACGAGACCGGAATTTTGCCGTTCGGGATCTCGAACAAACGGAAGGAGTATGGGGGAAACGAAAGATGCTTTCCTTCGGGATAAACGTACGCCGAGGGATCTTCAGCGGTCAGTTCTCGTACCTTCCGTCCACCGGCCCAGGGGAGGGGAGCAACCGCCTCTCGATCCGAACTGTGATTGATGATCGCGACATATAATCTGCCGTCTTGCCGCACATGACGTAGCTCCAGTCGAGGGACGGGCGAGGCATACTTTGTGGATCCGGCAACTTTTCCCCAGAACCAGAAATCACCCTTCGACACAGTCGAATAGGGTTCGGGCATTCCGACGACGGGATCCAGGACCGTTTGCAGATCGTTCCATCGATCAATAGTGATCGCTCGTTCTGTGAGCTTCTGCTCCTGCGGTACGCTTTCACCGTACGGATCCGTCGTCGGCATCTCGCCGACCGCGATAATACGGCGGTCGTCCGGCAGGTCGGCGATCTTTTCCGCGGTGTCCGGGGTCAGCCAGGGGCTATCCACAATCAGTACGTCCGTAACCTGTGACGCCGACACGTCCCGGTCAAGCACGTATTTCCACGGGTGTCCCAGCGCCGCAACATGACCGTACGCTTTCACCGCTCCCCCCATTTCCGGCCGGACCGGATGATCCGGAAGCGTGTTCCAGCCCCGGTTTCCTTCCGTTACCAGCACAGCGACGTCAGCGCTAGCCCGGTCCTCATAAAATGCACGAAAAATCGACTCGTTACGCCGTATGTCCTCGATTGCCTTCACGTGTTCCTTATAGTGAGGTCCATGTTCGGCATTGTCATAATTTCCGTGCCGATCCGGCCGGCTGGACTTGAAGTTTAGCTGACGGTTGTAGGAACTGCTGCGGAACATCCCCATGAGATACTTTCGAAGAACAGTGTATCGCACCATTCGTGGTCGGGCCGTGTCGTGATTGTACAGATGATCTTCCGCGTTCCACAGCGGTTTATCACGAGCAATACCCATGGTATCGACCACAACCTGTTGATAATGCGGTGCCAGACACGTAATCGTGTGGGCGAATCCGGTTGAATTAAATTCCGGCACTTCGCGGAACAGATAGGGATTCAGCCGGGTTTTCGTCGTATAGTAAAATGTGTCCGGTCCCAGGAACGGCTGCACGTTTTTTGCGTAGTTCGTGAACTCCTCTTTCCAGAACTGATCATGCCCGTGTTTTGTACTGAACGCTTTGTATTTCCGCCCCCAGGCTTCCCGCATGTATCGCTGAAAATCAAGCAGGGCCGGGTCCTCGGCGAGGGCATGAAAATGAAGCGGCTGATGAAAAAACAGATAAGCCAGCTCGTCAAAATCCATATCGTGCTTTGATCCGGTCTCCCGGTACATCCGCCGCACCCAGTCCCGGGGAAGGTCCGGAAACCCGATCTCATCCCAGGACGTGTAGGAGGTATCCCACCGGCGATTCAGGGTTTTCAGATCACCATGTTTCTTCTTGAGCCAGCGGGGAAACTGGTCCTCCACCATTTTTACCCCCTTCAGCTTCTCCGTCGTTTCCCCCGACTTCAAATTATGAACGTTTTGATAGAGCGTATCATACACTCGATTGATATGGTCCTCGTTGCGATAATACGTGCCAAGCATCGCCGGCTCTTCCGACGCCCGTTTTATGGCATCGACCATTTCCTGACCATTTCTGGCCTGGATTTGAGCAAGGATAAAACTGTGGTCCTCGGCCCACCTCAGGAACGGGTCGGTGTTGCCAAACGTCACGCCGGTCGCCTGATTGAAACCGGCCATCCACATCATCTTTAACTCGGACAGGAGGGTACTGAAATACTCATTTCCCCAAATATGCGATATACCGTACCACATGGACGGCCGGGGACCCCCACCGGGTTTCCCCTCGCTGAACCACTCCGGTTGTTCAAACTTCACAACGTCCCGATCAAGAGGGACGTAGTCGTACGGGTCCGGTTCGTCCAAAACCGATTGGGCTTCCGGTGAACTGATCCAATCCAGAAATGTGTTCACGGGGTCGATCACATCACGTTTCCGCACAACAAACCCGTATTCCACACTGCCCACCTCTTTTTCTCCACGATGGACAAGCTGACGGGCAAACGGCGTGTATCGAAGCTTCTGTCGATCCTCCTCCGTTGCGCGGTAGGTCCAATCTTCCTTTGAAGCAAACAGAATCGTCCCGTCTTGATTGGTCACCTTATCGGTCAGAGCAGACCAGGTCC
>CAYXQY010000309.1:0-2971 GCA_964466525.1 uncultured Planctomycetia bacterium | reverse complement strand
CAGCAGGACTTTGCCGATCAACTCGATATTTCACCGAGTGCCATCAGCAATCGAATGCGAGACGTACCGGGATTCACCTGGAAGAACCGGAAGAAGTTCGTACGGAAGTTCTATGGAGACGGGGACGGTATGTATGATGGGGAAGAGAATAACGCGGATGTCAATGGGTCTCCGGACGACGGAGAGGAAGCTGAACTGGATGAAATATCCGAGCAGATACAGACGCTGCACGAGAAGTGTGAATCGCTTTCGGAGCGTGTGGAGGAACTGGAGCAATTGAACGGTGAAGCAGGTGTAACCGATCCGGACGTAATTCGGAAGGTGGTACTTACGCTGGAAAGCTCCGACCGGTTTAGTGATGAGGAGAAGAATCTTTTGCTGGACAAACTGATAAAAAGGGATTAGGGTGGTTAAAGACCAATGTTGGGGCAATTTAATTCAGCGACTCCTGAACTGGATTGTGGTCGATCAGTTGCTCAAAGATCTTATCATTGAAGTTGATTAAGCGGTTCCTCCTCTTCGTCCTCCCCGGTGCGGTTGAAATAAGTGACCAGGAGGATGATCAGACCGCCGCCCGTGAAGAACAACAGGAAACATCCGCCACCAACGGCTTTGAACATGTTCAGAATAAATCCCATTACCACGCCCTGCCCGATGGCCAGTACGGCTCGTTCGCAGTCATCGTCCCCGTTTTTCTTCCGCCGACCGACGAAGATGTAGGTGCCCGGTTCCCGAATCTGAAATGAATACGTCGATATTCCTTTTCGGGAGAAAAAATCATAGGTTCTATTTCCACTCGCGGTTTCCAGATGTATTTTTTGCTCCGGTCGGTCTTTCGGATGAAGGTGGAATTTGTATTCACTCAGATTTGCGCACTGAGAATTGATCTTTTCCCCATCCATCTGGCTTTTATACTCGTGAAAAACGGTGTACTCACCGCTTTCCCTGAGCTGGAGTTCACCTGTACCGGGAACAACGACGCGCTGAAAACCCTGTTGTAGGTTATCGGTGAGGCCCATGATCCCCCATATCATGGAGATCGTGCCCGGTACGAGTCCGATCAGAATAAAAACCGTTCCGAGGACGTACCAGCCTTTTCCTTTCATGGTTTGTTTTCAAAAAAAAACACGTCCTTTTGGATTCCTGTGTACGAAGCTATATTCGTGATTCGATCACCGTTCGTCGATCGGTTGCTGATCTGACGGCCTTTATCCCGGCAGGGTCATGAATAGTCTCTTCCTCCAATCGTACGTTTCCGGATCGGTTCGTGCGAACACGTCCAGTTTGTTGATTCCGGGCGTATCCTTTCCGGTCCCCACGCTTAGTATCACTTCATCCACCATCTTCCCCTGGCTTTTGATGGGTGTGCGGACCAGACGCCCCTTCTTTTTCATTACGTAGTTCACCAAACAGATATTTTGCCTCTTTTCGCGTGAGGGTGATGATGGACAGCACGCCAAGAACCGTACCGAACGGGACAAACAGGCAACTGATCCCCGCAACGATGAGACAGAACTGGTGACCCTTGTGCTGCCCCATGTAATATCCGGCGGCAATCAACAGTCCGGTAAAGGTCAACCCCAGCAATATCGCCCCTGCTGCTATGACCACAAAAAACCATCCGAACAGCTCCGGTGGTCCTTTCCCGCCCTCGTTCATCCCGCCAGACAGAACCATGATCCCTATCACAAGATGGATCACCGGGAAGAAGGAGAACAGCCCACTGAACCCGGCGACCACATAATGCGCAGTGGAGAGATACCAGAGATGATCCTGAACTTCGTCAAGGTTTTCCAGCTCGTCTTCCATTATGAGCAGCTCCTCATTGGGTGGCAATCCCGACCTTATCCGATCAAGATTTATCCGTTATTATTACCATAATTTCAAGGAATGAAGAACTCTTTCCTTCTGAAAATCACTATATGGGGGGGAACTGACCTATCCCAAAGGGTCGATCCCGGTTATTCATGTTTCCGGGGATCAGGTCGATCTCGTTTCGGATGGCAGGAGCGGAGACAACCAACAACAGGATCCGGTGGCTCAAATGCATTCATCAAAAAATAATCTTCATTTATATTTGTTGATATTCAATAATAAGCTTATAATCCATCAATGTTGAGTTGATTGAACATTTTGCACGTATGATTCGTGTCGTCCGAATTTTATTCGGAATTCGTTTGACCCCCATTTTCACCCCCCTATTCAGGCACATAAAAAGATGAACACCACACGAAAGGGATTGGTCTTCGGCAAGATTGCCGTGAAGAAGGGGTTCATCTCGAAAGGGGACCTCAAGGAGTGCATCAAGCGGCAGAAGGAGCTGATGGAGCAGGACGGTCCGCAACCGTCGCTGAAGAAGATACTGCTTGAGGCCGGATATGTGACACAGGAGCAGATCGAAGAGATCGAGGCGATCCGCGAACAGGTCGGCAAGCAGAACGAGATTCCCGGGTACGAGTTCCATGAAAAACTGGGGGAAGGGGCCACCGGTGCCGTGTACCAAGCCACACAGATTAGCTTGGACCGTCCGGTGGCAATTAAAGTGTTATATCCGTCGGTGATCGAGGACGAGACATACCTGGATCGGTTTCACCGGGAAGCCCGCTCCGTCGCCCAGCTCAGCCACGAGAACATCATTCGCGGGTACGACGTGGGGGAAGACAACGGGGTGCACTATTTTGTCATGGAGTACGTGGACGGACCGACGCTGGAGGAACGATTGGAGGAGAAGGGGCGAATCTCCGAGCAGGAGGCGGTGGAAATCGGGTTGCAGGTGGCCCGTGCACTCGAACACGCCAACCGGCACGGACTGATACACCGCGATGTGAAACCGGAGAACATTATGATCAACAGTGAAGGCGTGGCGAAGTTGTGTGACCTGGGGCTGGCCAAGACGAAGGAGAATCAGGAAAGTTCGGTCACACAGATGGGTGCGGCCATCGGCACGCCGTATTACATGTCCCCCGAGCAG
>CAYXQY010000308.1:0-2972 GCA_964466525.1 uncultured Planctomycetia bacterium | reverse complement strand
ACATTAAGATACAAGTGTCGGAATAGCAACAGGTTAATCATCGTATAAAAATAATGATAATTATCTTGTCAGAGTGCCCGGGCACTTGAGGCCATATAAAAGATTCGATTGTAAATCGATCTTTCTATTAGCAGTTATCTTCGATAACTGTGTAATAAAAGATTCGATCGTAGATCGATATGACTTATAAATGTTGCGAAAGCGAGACCCTTAAGTGGGTCGAGCCCCAAGTAAGGGTATGGCACGAGAAGGAAATGCGCCAGCGATCGTGAGAGAGTACAGTGACTCCGACTTGGACACAGAAGTAATCGACAAAAAATACGACAGAGTGTCGTTCGACCCCGGCCTTGGAAACAGTGGCTATCGCCTCGAAACAGTGGAAAAATCATGTCCACAGTGCAATTTTGACCGAATGATTCGCCGACATGATGTAAATCCGACACATTCGGACGAGGTGAGATACTGGTGTCTCTCTCCAAGTTGTCAGAACTTTGTGGGAGAACAATTCAACTACGCTCTCAATCCAGCGGAAAAAAGAAATCGCTCGACGCCAGTGATCACGGAATAAAAGAATAGTAGTTGATAATATTACCGGATAATATTCCCTCGCCCGAGTCCGGGTGCTTCTATCGTAAAAGAGTGTCGATATCGTAGCAACTAAGTGGATAGCACTCTAAGTAAGGGTATGGTTGAAACACCAGAAGAATTCTTCAAAAAGGTAGAAGGAACAGTGTACTCATCAAAATACAATCTATCATCGTTGGAAAATGTCGAAATATCAAAAGAAGTGAGTGAATTTAGTAATGGCTCACAACAGGCAAAGTGTATCATCACATTTGACGCAAGACCGACGGCTCTCGCCAGACTTGTCAGAGGATTGAGTAGAAATGATATCTTCATTCACCGACTCGACTCAAATGAAATAATGGTGTTTGAAGACTTCTAAAATCGACACTATTAAGTGGATAGCCCTCCAACAAGTAGATATGGTAAAGCCCTGCCCCGACTGTCAGACTGGAATGCTACAAATAGATGATTTTGATAACCCCATGGCAAACTGGGTCTGTCCAGAGTGTGCGCCAGACTTTATTCTATCAAATGTGACGACATATAGTAATGTCGAGGATCCCACTCCGACGAGATAGTCGGCCACAACAGTTATTACACAGTTATTGAAGATAACTGCTAATAGAAAGATCGATCTACGATCGAATCTTTTATATGATTCAATGACCCGGGTGATGTCTTCAATCGCCAGACTGGCTCTCTTCAAACAACTTACAGTACAAGTCAAATGAAGTTATTGGATATAATATCACTCGACCACAAATAATTCTGTCAACCCAAGTGTTTGGTCGATATCACAACACTTCAATGAATAAATAATAACACTTGGTCGATCGGCCAATTGGTTTATTCTCTCTCACCACTTGGGTAATGTCGGCACAATACTCTGTATATATTATTACAACACTCTGTTGATTCCGCCACAATGATTGTTTTGTTATTGACGAATGATGACTCTCTATTATGTGTGATAGTCATCCGGGGAATAACTACTAAACTTTTCCAACCCTCTGGTCTTCTCAGGCCCTGTTCTACTAATAGAACTCCAGGTACTTAAACCTTTCGGTCACTCAAGAGTTCGTTCCCTCAAGAGTTGACTTTGCTCCTTATCTCCGATGTAGTCGCAAATTAAACCTTTCGGTCGATTATCATACCCTATTTAAAGAAAAATAATAATTGCTGAAAAGCCCCGACGGCGTTTGAGTCTGAAGAAAATATCTTTTCAAAGTGCCCGGGTACTTATGGTATAAAAAGGTGTCGATTGAGTCACTGCCAGTGACCGATCTCCAGATGTGTATTTGAAGTGACCCAAGCATTTCCATTACCTGGGTTGCGGATTGCAATCTTATCTTCTTGATTATCTTCCTCTACCTTTAATCGTTGCAGTTCGATATCCTGCCAGTGCATACCACCATTTAGAGCCAGAGGGTAATAAAGGTTTTGAAATCAACAGGGTTAATATGATGGCTCCCTTTGGATATGATAGGCAGTGACCCAATGAGGTCACGCCCGACTACAACAATGGCAGCAACACAGTCTCATCACGCAATCGAATCACCAGATCGAACGACCACAAACAATCGAGACGAGTTGATTCAGATGTTTGTCGACGGTACGTCGGGAGAGGCATACGGCTATGGTCGACTCAAGACACAGACAAACGATGAGGGGAACGTTGAGCTAATCTCGTTCCACGAAAAGAAGATAGCTGAGTTGGATGAGTCTGAAGGACTTCTGGTCGTCTACAACGGCCACAGAGGCCAGGCTAGCCAGACAGTCGAACGATACCTTAACCGAGTCTGGGGGTTCGCACAAGAGCGTTCAACGGTCGAAGAAACACTCTCAGAACAGTCGCCTGAAGTGCGCGACAAAGCAATCACAGAAGTCGAACAGTTCGTCGGACGATACATCGACTTCAGTTCAGATCTGTCGCCACTGGAACAATGGGCGAATCAGAGAGTCGACGAAGTGCTAAAACAATTCCTGTAAGGGAAAAATAATACAAGTGTTGGATTAAAACAATACTAATTATCGTATAAAAATAATTACATTCTGGTCAGATGACCCGGGCACTCTACCCACTTAAGGGTGTTGATATCGTAGCATTGAAGTATATCCCTCCCCAAAGGGTAGTATGGCAAAAGATCCATACAGTGTCATGCCATGCCCGGATTGTGGTAACGACCGACTGATCCAACATCGAACACAGACAGAAGAAGTATACGTCGACGAAAACGGTGAACCAGAGCACTACAAGCCAAGAGGCCCTGGAGAAGTGCAAGAGATGTGGTGTCCGGAGTGTGACGAAAAGATCTGGGAAATAGAAGAATAATTCTCGTATAAAAGATATTCTGAAAATAATGGAGTGTTGTTTGAAAGAGTGGAATAATTACATAAATTCTTAA
>CAYXQY010000307.1:0-3051 GCA_964466525.1 uncultured Planctomycetia bacterium | reverse complement strand
CCGGGATCGGACGGGCGCTTCTTTCCCGGATTGTAGTAATTTGCCGCTCCGTCCCGCAATCCCCAATAATGGTCGAAGCCCCATTCGTACGGGTTATCCGTGCTATGATGCTTCCCGACGAAGATGGTTCGATACCCCACGCGCTTGAGCACCTCCCCAAAGAAAACCGAGTTATGGAAATCACCCGGGTTTTGATTCATGTCCGCCTGCGGGGCGTACAGGCCGGTCAGCAACGAGGCCCGGGAGGGAAAACATTTGCTCGTGTTGTGCATCTGCGTGAACCGCATGCCGTTCCCTGCCAGTTGATCCAGGTTGGGCGTGTCGATTTCCGCCCCGTACGCCCCGATGTCCGAATACCCCAGGTCATCGGCAAGGATAAAAACAATGTTCGGCCGATTATCCGTCTTCCCGGTTTCCTGGCCGATCAGGGGTACCGCGCCGAAAACAACAAACAACAGTATAGAACAAACGATCCCTCGTGCAGAACTGAAACACCGAAGTTTCATGGACACGTCACCTCACAGTTGCACGTTTGCTTCTGTTACGAGCCGGAATATATTTCATCCATCGACACCGGCTCCTTTCGCTCGCTGGATTCATAAATCCCCCGTATAATCGCCAGCGCGTCAAGCGCTTCCGATCCGGACACCGACGAGGGGCGGTCCTCCTGAATGGCCTGCACGATGTCCCGGTACTGGTCCCGGTGCGGTTGCACCGAAAAGCCGGCAAACGGACTTTCGGCTCCGGTTCCTTCTTCTTCCTCTTCTTCCACGTCCTCTTCGTCCTCGTCACCGGTCAACAGGGTGAAGGAATCGTCTTCGAGCATCGCCGTCCCGCTGTCCCCGTGAATCTCAATCCGCCGGTCCTGCGCGGGGGTCACGGAGGTTGCGCCTTCGATGACACCGATCCCCCCGTGTTCGAAGTTCAGCAGCCCGATGCCGGTATCCTCTCCCTCGATGCCGGAATGCGTGTACGTACCGACTTTGCCGAACACCTGTTCGACGTCCCCCGCAAGCCACTGCAGCAGGTCGATGGTGTGGATGGACTGATTGATCAGTGCACCGCCGCCGTCCAGGTCCAGTGTGCCACGCCAACCCCCTTCGTCGTAATACGCCTGATCGCGAAACCACTTGATGTACGCGACGGCCATGTGCACGTCGCCGATCTCACCACCCTCGATGGCCTCCTTCATCTCGCGTACGTCCGGGATGAACCGGTTCTGAAAGATGACGGACAGATGCACGTCGTTTCGGTCACACACGTCAATCAGTGACCGTCCGCGCTCGATGGTGACTTCAATGGGTTTCTCCGTCACCACGTGTAATCCTTCCTTCGCCGCCTGTGCCCCGTAATCGAGGTGCGTGCCGCTGGGCGTGCAGACGGACACGGCGTCCACCTCCTCACGGTCGACCAGATCCACCCATTCATTGGTGTAATCGATCCCGTGTTCTCCGGCAAGTTCTTCCGCGTTGTCGAGGGTCCGGCTGAACGCCAGAACAAGTTCTGCTTCATCGAGCTCCGAAAGTGCCTTCGCATGTATTTCCGCCACCGATCCACAGCCGACAATTGCAAAGCCAGGTTTGTCCATTGCTGGTGTAATGAATAAGAAAACGCTTCTTTTACGAACGGTTCGCTGCCAATTTTGCAGGATTATGCTAAGATTTTCCCTCGGATTTTTCAATCTTCAGAGGTATATTTTATACGTCAGATGCTTCCTTCCCGTTTCCGGCACCGTCTCCCGGCTACGGAGGGTTGACCCCGGGCAGCTCCACTGCCCCTGTGTGCTGATACAGCCATCGCCCCCGGGCGGCGGGTTGCTCCGGTACGTCCAGGGCCCGCCTGTTTTGTTCGAGCTCGGGATAGCCTCCCACGTCGTCCTGTGAATCGATGTATTGAACGCGTCCCTCCTTTACCTGACGTATCACCCGTCTATCAAGCGGTGTGCGGTCGGCCGGACGGGCGCCGGCGGTTTTCAGATGGTGTTTTTTGACCTGTTCCCCCGGAAGCGGTTCAATGGAATGCGTCGGAAGAGGTGGGGAATCAACGATGGTCCACTTTCCTTTACCGCGCATGTTGGTCGCGTCGTTATCCTGCAGAAACAATTTCTTTGGTCGCACCCCGTCCCCACGCGTTACGTTGAGATTGTACCCCCGAGGCTGTCGAGAAAACCGGTTTCCGACGAGTGCGACACGCATCTTCCCGTTGGCCTCGATCAGAAGGGGCGAGGATGCGTTGTTTCCCACGTGCATGAGCGTGTTTACGACCATGGCGTCGGCCCCGCCGTACGCTCCGATCCATGGTGTGCGCCCTCTCACGTTGGCGTACAGATTGCCAAGAAAATAATGTTCGAACCCACGGTACAGAAGGGTGCCAAGTTGATGGCCGGATTCCGTATGAAGTCCTGAATTTCGGAACCCGTCGGCAATGATCGTGTTGCTTATGGTGATCGGCGGTCGATTCCCCGGATCCGGATCCCCCTCCCGATACGGCGGTTCGTTCTCGCCAACGGTCTGAACCACACTGAGCACCTCGTCGGACCCCCACGACACGGAACAATGATCGATGATCTGGTTCCCGTCACGGAACGATCCGCCGGGTTGCAGGGCATCCACGGATTCTCCTTCACCGTCCTTCAGGTTGACCGTTTCGTTTTTCCGTTCCTCCCCCAGGATATCGTCCCCCGGCCGAATCCGGAGGTGCTGTAAAATGACGTTCTTACCTCGTATTGAAACGGCATCCCGGATGATGGTGATGCCCGGGGAGGGAGCGGTTTGCCCGGCGACGACTACCTCTCCATGCCCCTCCGGAATGGTCAGTTCATATCCTTCCAGGTCGATGACACCACTCACCTCAAAAACCACGAGACGCGGCCCGGTCTCCTGTTCCAGCGCCCGACGTAACGAGCCCTTCCCTCGGTTGTTCAGGTTTGTGACGGTGCAAACCTTCAGGTCCTGTTCGTCCAACCAGTTAAGGGTGGCTCCCCCATCCCCCGGGGCTAATCGGGAACTCGGTGAATAACGAAACGCGTCGGACAGGGTGTTTATGTTTGCC
>CAYXQY010000306.1:0-3065 GCA_964466525.1 uncultured Planctomycetia bacterium | reverse complement strand
ATTCACGATTAATGCTAACAATATACTAACATTTGCATATTCGGCTTTCAAATAAGAATTATCTGTTCCGTTGATTCCCCTGGTAGGTATCTTCCGGTTATCGGTCACATAACTGTTTGAGAGCTGGTACGTATCCACGAATTTGACTGGGTGGAGGTGCCGGAGCACGTCGCCGGCGAACGGCGATTCGTGGTGCATGTGGCGGGGGATTCGATGTCGCCGACGATGGAACCGGGGGATCTCGTGGTGTTCGAGTACCACCGCACGCCGCGGCGGGAGGGGCAGATCGTGCTGTTTAACCACGCGCGGTTCGCGGGCGACCACATCTCCAGCGCGATCAAGCGGATCTACCGGGACGAGGACGGCTGGCGGCTTGTGAGCGACAACGACGCGTACGACGACATCGTGATTCCGGAAGAGGACGTGCGAGAGTACCCGATTCTGGGTATCGCCACGTACAACCTCTCCCGGGAGAAGCAGGCCCGTTAATAAGGCATCGTTCAAATTATTCCACACGCACCTGCGGGGCGTCACGTACGGCAACGAGGAAGGGACGGATCGTCGGGAGAGCACCGGGTCCCTGTCGGACGAACGGATGGTTCCTGCTGCAACAAGGGATCGTCGAGCGGGCACGCTCGCGTGAAAAGATGTAACGCAGAGACCAAACGCGCGAAGGAAAAAACTTATACGTTCCAATCGAGCCATTGGAACCGGGTAAATGAACCCGGTCTGATTCGTCTTTTTGCCCTTAACCCCGAAACGTATAACATATCCCGGGAGAAGTACGTCCGTTAATTATGGACGTGTTGAAATGATTTTACACGAATATACGGGGGGGCCACCTACGGCTACGAAGGGGACTGTTCAAAAATCCGTGGGGAAGGACATGTTATTTGTCTGAATACGAAAGCAAGGATGCCTTCGTTCCCGGTATGCCACGTATTTTTGGCCGGGCATCATCGAATGAAGCACATATCGCCAGGAGATTATCGGGGACCTGTCGGACGAGCGCTCGCGTGAAAAAAAATCATGTAACACGGAGACGCAAAGACGCGGTCATTCTGTGCACGGGTGCCGGGGTGCACGGGGGCTCGGGAGCATGATGGGAGGGAGGCACAAAGGAGGGACTGGAGTGCAAAATTGAATTCGGTGCGTTCCGGTCGATCCACCCGGCCCTTTCGTTGAAAGGGATGGGTCCATTCCCTTCGTTACCGGTTATTAACCCCGGTTCCGCTTCGTTTCACTCCGCTAAACCCGCGGCTACTTACTGTCGCCTCTTCGAGGCTCGGGGGAACGTGGCTTGCATTTTGCGTCATGGGTCCGGCGGGTATCGTGATCGTGGTATCCGGGTGGTATGTGATGAGGGGAAAAGAAGTGATCACAATGAAGAACAGGCCAGATCAGTTTACCTTATAGGCCGTTCCCATTGCTTCAAAGGAGGAGGTTTCCTTTCTCTTCAGTTTGGATCGAATCTCTTCAAATCGGTCAATCGTCTCCCGTTCATACAAATATTCCCCGCAGCGATGACATACCTGCGCTGAAACGTTCAAAACCGCCGTGTTCTCTCCCCCTCGCAGAACGTTTTCCACGGCCTTCTGTTCCAGTTCTCCACCACAGATTGGACAATTTTCAAAGAGTTCAGTCATCTTCTTTCCGTTTTTTCCAATTGATCCACCGATCTGGGTCCGGTTTGTATACCGCGATCAAGACGGTTCCACCTTTTGCGTCATTTCACCCCCGGGCGGAGTGACAGGCTTTCGGGTGAATTACTCTTCGTAACTTCTGGAAACGATGAGGCTACAATGGTAGATAGACCTCGTCTGAAAAGGTGTCACGCACTCAGTGCATCTCATCGCGGGCTCTACACGGATTTTCGACGATGAAACCCCGCTGTTAGTGGGTTTCAGAGGAGAAGTGACACAGCAGAGCGTGCGATGAGACGCATTTTCTAAGAAAACATCCGGTTTTTGACGCATAACGGCGTTATTTACTCGTCGACAATGCACTTTTTATCGGCATTGCCTCCTCAAAATGCCTTGTTATGTACCAAAAATCGGATGCTGAGAACGCGACACCTTTTCAGACGAGGTCTAGATAGATGATCCGGTTTACGAAATCTTCTTTTGTTCCAGCTTCCGCGATCAAATATAACTCATCAATCACTTGTCCCACGGATAATGAGGGCGGTACAATTATGATTCCAGGTGTTTGATGGCCTTTCTCTAAGCGTTGCTTCATAAAGACGGGAAGCGTAGAGATGTCTTCGGTTAATAATATGCGATCTTCGGAAGCGGTCCATTCCAGAATCTCGGGGTCCGGTGCCCCAATCAGGTCGTTATCTTGAATACGCTCGATGTCGAGTTCCGGATTGTGCCTGAGAAGACCCCGGAGAATGTCGTTATTGAAATTCTCGTCCGAGGCAAATTTCAGCATCTACTTTTCCCGTTTCATGAGCCGCTCACGGAGGTGAGCTGTATCTTCCTTCAGGAACGGATACGTCGTTTTCATCTGTTTCTCTTCTTCCTCTCTTTCGGTCAGATAACGGCGAACCTCTTCCTGGTTCCTGAGATAGTAACCGATCACTTCGTAGGCGGAAGCAAGATCGAGTGACGGGTACTGTTGAACAATTTCCTCCGGCGTAGATCCGCTATCAAACGCCCTCACCAGAACGTCAAGCGTTACCCGAGTATCACTTACCCGCAGTACACCGCTTTCGTCCTCTTTTAATCTAATGTCGATTTTCGCTTCAGATATTGTCATGGGCATACGAAACAAATTCATTTATGTATGAAACTATAAATTATACGACAGACACGGAGTATAATACAAAATTACACAAGTGAATACGTAGACCTGGAACGGACGGAGAGGGTGGTTGTCAAACTCAATAACCGGTTGGCAGATTATTATGTGTAACCCGTAATTCGTGATGCGTGATTCGTCATGCGTCCGGCGTCAATACAAAGCAGGCGATAGGGACGACGAACAAACTTCGAACCACCAGCAACGACCGAAATGCGGCGGACACAAGAAAAACGAAAACACGGCTTGTCCTCAACGCGGAG
>CAYXQY010000305.1:0-3070 GCA_964466525.1 uncultured Planctomycetia bacterium | reverse complement strand
AGCGGGAGGGAACTGGTTCCTTTCTTGTTTGCGTCGAGTCGGTTATTTATCCTGCCTGACCTGTTTCAGGGATTGCCGTTTGAACTTCTCATTTAGTTCCGTCCAGCGGGTTTTCATACGCTCCACGCGAGCCGAATGGGATTTCGAACGGTCGTTCATCTCATTCAGATCCGTCGACAGGTTGTACAGTTCCCAGCTATCATTTCGTTTCCGATGCACCAGTTTCCACCCGTCCTTCTGCAGGGCTTTGTGCCCGGAATGTCTGAAAAACAAATACGCATGATCGAACGTGTTCTCTCCGTTGCCGGTGAACGTCGGCGTCAGGCTCCGACCGGGAAGCGTCGGTGCATCCTTCGGGTCACGTTTTGTGGAGGTCCCCGTTATCTTCAGCATTGTGGGAAGGATATCATTGGTGTGGGCGGGGGTGTGACGCAGCTTCCCTTCCACATCCTCCGGTAATCCGGCCGGCCAATTCAGAATAAACGGCGTGGCCGTTCCACCATAGTGGACCCAGGCTTTATACAGACGAAAAGGGGTGTTCGACGTGTTTGCCCAGCCAGGACCCAGGCACAGGTAACTGTCGGCCGACCCCATGGGGGCGGACGGATCGTGCCCGTCCCCCCGCTCGATCAGTTCCGCGCTGGCCCCATTGTCGGATAGAAACATCACGACGGTGTTTTCACGGTCCCCCATTCGTTCGATCTGGTCAAGAACCCGACCGATTTCGTCGTCCATGCGATCGATCATCGCGGCGTGAACCTCCATTTTTTTCGCCTGAAACCGCTTTTCCCGGTCGGATAATTTGTTCCATGAAATGGATCGGCCGATTTCTCCCGGTCCGTACACGTCTTTCAGGATGCGGCTCCGCCAGCCCCCACCCCGCTTTTCTCGAGGGCCGAATACGTGTTTGAGGTCTTTGCTCCACATGTTCCACCCGGGAACCACGTCGGGTTCCCGGGACGGCAGGGACAGATGATCGGGAATAATGCCCATATTCTTCATGCGCTGGAATCGATTCCGACGAATTTTATCCCATCCTTTTTCATAAATGCCGTCGTACTCCTTAATATCCTCCTGTGGAGCATGGAGAGGGAAATGAGGGGACGTAAACGCCAGGTACGTCATCCAGGGTTGGTCTTCGTGATTCCGTTCGTGCTGCTGTAAAAACTCAATTGCCCGACCGGCAATCTCGGTGGTGACGTAAAAATCATCCTCCGGGGACACCGGCTGAAGCCGTTCGTCGTCCAGGTAATGCTTCTGCGGATGAAAGAACCGGTTATGGTCGGCAACCCGATACGACCGATCAAAATGTCCGTTCCCGACAGGGTTGTTTTCAAGGTGAATGTGCCATTTGCCGGAATGGTAGGACCGGTAGTTCAAGGAGGATAGATAATCCGGCAGCATGTGTGCCCAGTCCGGCATTTGATCGAGTTGTCCGGAGCGGACCGGATCCATCCCGACCTGCTGAGGATAGTATCCGGTCAGTATTGAGGTTCGGGTGGGCCAGCACCGTCCGGTGTTATAAAAACGGGTGTATCGGAGCCCATTGCTGGCAAGCTGATCGAGATGAGGGGTTTCGATTTCGCCGCCGTATGCCCCGGCATCCGAATAGCCCATGTCGTCCGCCAGGATGATCAGGAAATTCGGCGGGTTGTCCGCTCCCCATTCCTCGTTGGAATCCGAGAACACGGGGGTCGTCAGGAACAAAAGGGAAAACAACAAAGCCCAACTGGCGGGGAAAAACGTTCTCCGGCTCACACAAGAGGCGACGGATTCTATTTTACTGGAGCGCACTGTTTCTCTGTCATATTCCATGGGAACAATTGCAAATGGAAGCGTTATCAAATGCTGGTCCATCATCGTGGATAATACACATGCGCACGAAATAATAAAACGTGATCGCGTCCATCTCGCTTACATATCACGGAACGCCCTTCCCTATCCCAAAATAGGGGGAATTACCAGGGTTTTCCGGGTTTGTCTTTCGTTGGATTAAACGTGGGATTGGGATGGGGAAGCTGCACCCCCACCTGTTTGATCCAGTTGTTCAGGAGGTTTTGCAGGGAAAGCGCTTTTTCAAGCTTCGTTTTGTATCTGTTATCGCTCTCCGACAGATCGTTCCGGATATGAAACAGTTCAAACGAAGGGTCTTCGTGGAACATCAGTAGTTTCCACGGGCCTTTTCTTGTGACGGTGACCGGTCCTTCCGGAATTGCTCCCGGGTGGTAATGGGGGTAGTGCCAGAACAGGGGCCGTTCGGCAAAGGAATCTTTCGATCCGCCGAGCAGGGGACGAAGGCTCCGTCCGTCCACCCCCAGCTGTTCGTTCGAGGAGGACGAAACGCCGGCCGCGTCCAGAATGGTGCTGGTCAGATCCATGGTGATGACCGGTTCGTCCGTGGAACCGCCACGGGTTTTTCCCGGCCAGCGAACGATTAACGGCACCCTGATTCCTCCTTCGTACCCGGACCCCTTGCCGCGTCGAAGGGGGTCGTTGTCCGTTATGCCGGTCGGCTCATCGAATTTTCTGGATAGGCCTCCGTTGTCGCTGGTGAAGATGACAACCGTCTCCTCCTGAATTCCCGCCTGATCCAGCGCGGCGAGCACACGGCCCACGCTCCGATCAAGTGTATGAACCATGGCCGCGTACTTCGGGTTGTCGTGTGTTAAATCATCCGTCTGTTTTCGTTTTTTCTTGATTTTCTTCCTGTAATGCTTGACGAGTTCCGGTTTGCCCTGAATGGGTGTGTGCACCAGGTAATAGGAGAAGTTGATAAAAAATGGACGATCCTTCCAGCGCTGGATTAATTCAACGGCGCGTTTCGTGAGATGGTCGGTCAGGTATCCGTCGTCCGCATTTTCCAGGGGGAGGTTGTTCGGCAGAAAATATCCTCCCGGTGGCGAGCCCCACCGCCCTCCGCCCACGTTGACGTCGAACCCCTGGTGTTCGGGATAGTTGGCGGGTGGACCAAGGTGCCACTTCCCGATGTGCGCCGTGGCGTATCCATTCTCCTTCAGTTTCTCCGCAACCGTGGTATGGGAGCGTTTCAGTTTTTTGGTCCAGTCCGGTT
>CAYXQY010000304.1:0-3085 GCA_964466525.1 uncultured Planctomycetia bacterium | reverse complement strand
CCAGCACGACGCGAAGAAGATCGTGTCCATCGCGGTTCGAAATCGCTGGCGCCGGCGGCAGCTTCCCGAGGAGTTGCGTCGAGAGGTGAAGCCCAAAAACATGATTATGATTGGCCCGACGGGAGTCGGGAAGACGGAAATCGCCCGTCGCCTGTCCGATCTTGTCAATGCCCCGTTTCTCAAGGTGGAAGCCAGTAAGTTCACGGAGGTGGGATATCAGGGCCGGGACGTGGAATCGATGATCCGGAACCTTGTGGACATCGGGGTGAACATGATTCGGGAGGAATCCCGAAAGAAGGTTGAGTCGGACGCCCGAGAATACGCGGAAGAGCGTCTGCTGGATCTGCTCGTGCCCGAACCCCCCTCTGAATTTCCCGATGAGGAAACACGTGAAGAACAGCAGGAGCGGCACCGGCGAAACCGTGAACGGATGCGTGAGAAACTTCGATCCGGCCAACTCGACGATCGGCGGGTCGAAATTGAAGTACAGGAGACCTCGACCGGGATGATGCAGGTGTTTTCACAGGCGGGAATGGAGGAATACGGCATGAACCTCGAGGACATGATGGGAGACATGATGCCGGACCAGACCAGAACCAAGAACATGAAGGTGCCCGACGCCCTGGACGAACTGACACAACAGGAGGCCGAGAAACTGATTGACGACGAGGAGGTGAAAAAGCGAGGGGTTGAGCGTGCGACGCAGGCGGGAATTGTGTTCATCGATGAAATTGATAAAATTGCGGAGGATCGGGAGCAACAGGGGCGTTCACCGGATGTGGCACGGGAGGGGGTCCAGCGGGATATGCTTCCGATCATTGAAGGGACGACGGTGAATACGCGTCACGGCCCGGTACAGACGGATCACATCCTGTTCATTGCGTCCGGGGCCTTTCACGTGAGTTCACCGTCCGACCTCATTCCGGAGCTGCAGGGACGATTTCCCCTTCGCACGGAACTTCGGGCCCTGGACGAGGACGATTTTGTTGACATTCTCACCCGGCCGAAAGATGCCCTGATCAAGCAGTACCGTGGTTTAATTGGGACGGAAGGTGTGGACCTTGAATTCACGGATCGTGCGATCGAGGAAATGGCACATATTGCAGCCCAGGTTAACGAGAACACCCAGAACATCGGTGCACGACGACTGCATACAGTCGTGGAGAACGTGGTGGAGGAGATCTCGTTCGAGGCGGATAAGCGGCGGGGTGAAACGTTCACCGTGGACCGGGAGTACGTACAGCAGACCCTCGAACAGATTGTAGAGGACGAGGATCTGGCCAGGTACATCCTGTAGTATCGCGTTTGATCGGTGTTGCCGGATCATTTGCAGCGGAGTTCTCTGACGTTTTATATCCCACGCCATGAGTGAGATTCAGGAGCTTCCCGATCACCTGGTGAATCAGATTGCTGCCGGGGAGGTGATCGAACGACCGGCCTCGGTGGTGAAAGAACTCGTGGAGAATGCCCTTGATGCGCACGCGGAACGAATCCAGGTCGAACTCCGGGAAGGAGGAAAAAAACAGATCCAGGTGACGGACGATGGCACGGGGATCGAACGAGACGATCTGCCCCTGGCCCTTGAAAGCCATGCAACAAGTAAAATCGCCCGGTCCGAACACCTCCGTTCCATTGATACACTCGGGTTTCGAGGGGAGGCCCTTGCCAGTATTGCCTCCGTATCCGACCTCACGATCGTCTCTCGTCCGGAGGAGAAGGACACGGGGTATCGTATTCAGGCGGAAGCCGGCGAGGTGCAGCCGGTCGAACAGGCGTCGGCACCCGTCGGCACCCGCGTGGATGTTCGTAACCTCTTTTACTGCACGCCGGCACGGCGGAAGTTCCTGAAAAACGTCGGGACCGAACTGGCTCACTGTACGGATCGGGTCACGGAATTTGCCATTGCTTATCCGGACGTTCGTTTTGAGCTGGAACATGACGACGAACGGCTGTTTACGTTTCCCCCGGCTTCCAGCGCCCTCGAACGAATACGACGGCTGTACAGTTCTCAGCTTGCGGAACAGTTGCTTTCGGTGGATGACGAGATGGAGATGGGTCGGGTTCGGGGATACATCAGTCCTCCGTCACTTCACCGGCCGAATTCGAAACGGATCTATTTCTACCTGAACGGACGCAGCATCGAAAGTCGTGACGTTTATCACGCTCTGATGGACGCTTATAGTGGATTGATTCCCTCTCGAAAAAAGCCGGTGGCATTTCTGTTTCTTGAGCTGGACCCGGAGGAGTTGGACGTAAATGTGCACCCCACCAAAAAGGAGGTCCGGTTTCATCGGCGGTTCAAGTTGAAGGACGAACTGGAGGAAATACTGCGGGAAACCGTGCTTTCAGCTTCCTCGGCGGCGTCGGCCGCAGGGGGGCTGCGGGAGACGGAGAAAACACCGAAGGACATGGAGGTCGACAGGGAAAAGACGGATGACGTACGACAGGCCATCGAAGATTTTTTTGCCAGCCGCACGCCCTCCGATACAGAGGCCGGACAGGGTAGCGAGCACAGTTTCGATGCATTCCGCAGTGACTCACCCGGCAGAACGGTTTCGTTCAGAACGGGAACGAAAGGATACCTGCAGGTTCATGACATGTTCATTCTCGAGGAGGTGGAGGAAGGGTTGCTGGTGATTGACCAGCATGCACTGCACGAACGAATTATCTACGACGAGATGCACGACCGTTTAAAGACACAGGATATCCCCAGGCAACGGTTGTTGAGCCCGTCCGTCGTGGAGGTATCTAGTGTGCAGAAAAAGGCGGTAAACGACCTGCAACCGGTGCTCAAGCAGCTGGGGCTTGAAGTGGATGATTTCGGACGTGGAACGGTTGCCGTGCGGTCCGTTCCCGCTCCGCTCAGCGGACAGGACCCGGCTCAAATTTTATCTTCCACACTGGAAGATGTCGAGGAAGGCATCGGTGAAGAAGGAAGCCATAACCAGGTGGACCACCTGCTTCGGTTGCTTTCCTGTCACTCCGCGATCAAGGCGGGCGACGCACTGGAGGACGAGGAGATCGAGGAGCTGTTACGAAAGCGAGAGGAGGTGGACACGTCCCATTCCTGTGTTCATGGCCGTCC
>CAYXQY010000303.1:0-3102 GCA_964466525.1 uncultured Planctomycetia bacterium | reverse complement strand
CAGTTCGATATGTGTCACCTCGGTGTACAGGTGTTCGGGTTGTTCGGGATCAAACGCAGCGGCGTCCACAAAGCCGAGTCCGAGCACGTTCCAGAGAAGTTCCCCGCCGTCGTCCTCCGGACCGGAGAACGCCCGGAGATCGGTTTGCCAGTGGGCGTACTGATCGAACGGCGTTGCACTGGTGCTCCCGGTGTTCACATAGATGTTCCCGTCCTCGTCAAACGCGAGGGCATTGGGCCCGCTGAGCTTATAGGCTCCGTATGCTCCCGGTGTTCCGGAAAAGATACCCTTCGTTCGTCCAAGTGTGTGGTCTAATTCGGGGGTTCCGTCCTCGACGTCGAAAAACTTGATGTGTTGATCCCGACCATCGTCCGCTACCGCGAGCTGGCCGTCGGGATTGAACGCGATGTCCCGGGCCGATGACAGGTCGATCGCCCCGTTCCCGGTTAAGTTGATGATCTTCTGGGACCGGTCTCGCTCCGTAACTCGCCCTCGATACGTCCGGGTTTCGGGGTGCGTGTAGCCAATATCCTTCGTCCGGAAGTTCTCCAGAAAATTGGGGGTAAACCCATCGAAGCCTGTGAAGTTCACCGTTCGCAGATTTCCCCGTCCGGTCACTGCGATCCCCACGTACAGGCTCCGGGGCATGTCCTGATTGATGGTCAGAATTTTTTCCAGTTCGACCCATCTTTTGAACCATACGCGGTAAAGGTGTTCCCGTTTCGCACGAGTCGCATCCACGGGCCCGGCTGTTTCCCACCGGCGTTCCCCGCGTCATGGTTAAAATTGCCCGATGAATCCATGCGCCACAACCCGTAGTTTCGACCGGCGTTTCCGCCCCCGCGCATCCACACATACGCCCCGTTCTCATCCAGAGTGGAGCGTGCCATCAGTCCGGCTTTGTACAGTCCATCCACGGGATACCTCGTTTTGCTGACGACGTCGAAATCACCGGACATGTTTACCCAGGCAAACCGAAACTGCTGGGTGTCCTGAAAAATATCTTTTCCGTGCGCCTGTATGGTCAGAAACTGATTCGTTTCCTCGATCGTCCGGTCGATCCTGCCTTTGATACACCAGACGCCGTGCTCACCTGCGGCAAGATGCAGTGGGATTTCCTCCCGTTTAACTGTCTGCTGAAATGTGCCCAGTTCGTTCAGGTGCTCCCCCGTTTTCCTGTTGTATACCTGGACCGGTGTTCCGGCACCACTGCTCACGTAGAGGCGGTCTTCGTGCACCTCCAGCCCCCACTCCGGATCAATGTCCAACGTATTGGACCCCCTTTCCGTAAAGTGGACAGGCGTGTAATCGTGACGGTCAAACTTTTCGACCTGATCGTTTCGATCCACGTACACGTAATCCGAATCAACCGTTATGGCCGTGCCCCCGCCGCTTTTGTACTGGGATAGAACATGACCGTTCCGATAGACCGAACTTTCATGATGGGCCTCGTCCCAGCTCGCGGTGGTATACACCGTGCCATCCGGAGCCGCGTCCAGGGATTGAACCCACGTCTGTATATGAGGCCACTTCGTGCTCGTTCCGAGGGCCACATTCTCCCCTCCTCGCGCTTCGAAATACCCCACCACCACTCGGTGTACCCCCTCATTCAGTTCAATGGACCCCCGAACCGTTTCGGTGCCATGTACGCCATCATTGTCGATGACCCGGTTCCCGTTGATCCAGAGGATGCTGCCGTCGTCCGAATGCAAAGCCGTTTCTATTGTCGTGGCGTCGTTCAGGATGAGGTATCCGGAGAAGCGGACGGCAAACTGATCCTCTCGATGATCCACCTCCTCAAGACGAACCCGTTTCGCTGTCCCCGAATGATTCGGTTCAAGATCGTCAAACGCCGGGACGTGTTCCCAGTTCCCTTCGTAGTATTCGTAGTTCCACCCCTTCTGCTGACCATGCTCGTCCCGGTAGATATTGCTCTCGATATCCGGCGAACGGGTCTCCGGCCTGCTGGCATTGTCCAGAAATTGGGAAACGGTGTAGTCCAGTTTCGAATCCTGCTGGGCGAACGCCGCGTGGCAGATACCGAGGGATATCAAGAGGACGGCAAGAAGAGATCTGTTTCGGGGCAGGTGCTTCATGTGAAATCGCTCCCGGCATCACAAATTTCTCGTTTGTTCACTGTCCACTTATTATGACATCGCCAACAAACAAATGAAATGGGCTATATGATAAAACCGAAACCACCAAAACCCTCACGTTGAATTGCGGTTGTCCAATCGCACATTGGTTTACGCGACCCCCATCGCTCGGCTGATCAGAAAAACACCCGTCCGGAACAACCGTACGGGCAATGGCATGACCGACCACGCTCCGTAGACGGAGTGAACACGGATTGCGGAAGAAGATGGAATTACAGAACTGTTTTACATGACGTGTACATCAAACTGCTCGTTACACACCGTCCAACCGTGAAATGAAGGGTGTGTCTGAACTATCCAGATTCCGGTTGCCAGGGAGATGTGCTACCAATTTGACCGTTCAGAAAGGCAATTCGTCTGTAAAGCTTCTCGAGAACTTCACGTAATTACTCACCTATTCGTGAAGAACCCGGGAGCGCCGGCGCCCCCGCCGGCAAATACAAATTGTAACCTTCCTTTCGGAACGAATAGGTGAGCAATTACAAATTCACTTTCACTCGTTTCTTACGGATGTTTCGAGTGTCTGATATTCACTGATACATAGTTCGGGTTAGAGAACATCGAACTGGCTAGAAATTTTCCGTTCCTCCCCCCCTCATATCAGGGCATGAGGAATTCCTGGTCGGGATCAATATCATCCGGTTCCGGTGTTGACGGCACTCCAGGAGGATTACAGCGACCTTCTACCCATCGTCGATTTCGAGAGGGAATTTGAAGTCTTTTTATTCATTGTTCACACCAGGAAAACTTCCACAGCTTCCTGATGTAGCCTGCTGGGTTAAATTTTAACAAATACCTTCGGCGGTCCTGAGATGGGCATGAGACAACTCCGTTCTAATGTTTCAATCCAGACCGTTCTGCCCAATTTCGATTGCACAATTTTCCCCGTGCTCCCATGCTCCTCCGCACCCCTGCTGTCGTTGTGCCGTCAATTCAAAAATAAAGC
>CAYXQY010000302.1:0-3111 GCA_964466525.1 uncultured Planctomycetia bacterium | reverse complement strand
GCAGTCCAGGTTCGGCCAATGTGAAGTCGGTACATTTGTTCTCCCTGAACAACCAGCCGTTCCTTGTCGCCGATTCCCTCGCCGGGGTGGGGGTTTTCGAGTTTATTCAAATTCTTCCGAACAATCCGCTTGCTCTTGTCGTCGAGGGAAAGGACAAACTTTTTTACGTCCGGGAGGAGTGTTACCTCATAGCTCATCTATCGACGTAACCTCCTCGGAATCCATCTCCCGGGCCGTCCGGGCCTTTTCGGCTAACTCGGAGCGGTGAAACGCCTGGGCCATCTTATTCAGAAGGTCGTCGTAGGTTTCCCCGGCCTTCTTCATATCTCCCAGCTTTTTCCAGGTTTCCTCGGATACGGGAATACGTTTTGATGCACTCATAATGATCACCCTGTAGAAAAAAGAACAAACTGAACGTTTGAAGACGATATTATGTATAATATTTACAATACTTACAACCCCTGGCACGCAAGATTTCTATCCGGTGGGTGTGTTGGACGTTTTGAGACGGTCCCGACAAGACCTCGAACGCTTCAAGTCCCGGATGGACGATGAACGGTCCAACCCCGAGATTTCACCTGGCCACATCGCTCAACTGATCACCCAGATGGTCCCTGGTGGTCAAACCAGCATCCTGGAAGTCGACCAGGATGCCCGAGAAGATGAGACCATCTTCCGTTTCGATGCAGTTGATCGAGATGATGTGATGGTTGTCTCGGATACAACCGTCCGAAGGATGATGAATGCAGGGAGTTCCTTATCGGAACTCCATTATCCATCTTCCGATCGCTGTCGGGATTTGCCCTGGAACCAGTCCGGAATGTGTTCTGGGGGATGGCCGATCGATTTGTCGGGAACCCCAATCCACCGTCACCCTTCCCTCCGGACAGAAAGCCTGCATCGGATCTCTGGACGGGAGTCAGTGGGGAGGGTATCCCGGCTCGATTCTGACCCTGCATGGCCAACAGGCCGATCAGGTGGCCGGTTACCGTGAGTCCCGGGAAAGGCCACCAGCTTCCCACTTCTCGTTCGCTTGAGAAGGAAGCGGTGAATTAATGGGGGAACGGATACGTGGATTGTCCGTGCACGGACGGATTGTACGTAAACAAACCGACCTTCATTTACAAATCCGATCAATCGACAGAATTCTCCCGAAAAGGAGAAAATGGGGAGGTGTGTCCAAAATTCATCGAAGAACCGATCTCTCCATCGATGAGGAATTCACGTTGTGATACGGAGACACCAAAAACGTTTTTGTTGGAAATGGAACCATCCGTTATAATGTTCCCACATCTGATTCTCGCGCCGAGGTGGCGGAATCGGTAGACGCGTCGGATCAAAATCCGCCTGTTCTACCTCTCACCCTTCTTACATTTCTGGGTGGAACACGTGAATTGATTACCACTATATGTGAGATAATAATTATAAATATTGTACATGTAGTGGTTTTTCCCGGGTTATTTCTTTTTATGCAACGGACTGGGATTGGTGTGAATGAGTGGGTATAAAGATCAAATCGATCAATTTTGGGATAATCTTGGGACATGAAAGTGGGGGTTCATCCTTTTCTGATTCGTGATTCGCATGTGGATTCGGAATACGAAAAAGGGATGTTTTCGGCCCCCAACGAACAGTCAAACAGCGAAATCTACACGGTCGTTGTCGGGCGGGATTCGAGATCGCGGAACCGATCGTTGAACAGCGAAGCCTTGAAGATCCTTTCGACTACGGGACGACAGTGAAGCGTAGGAGGACTGTCCGCTTAGAAAGACGATGAGATCATCGGCTACGTCTCGAACACCACCTCCAGGTCCGGCATCGACAAGCGGATGTTCAAATTTTACCGCGGAGCAGCGGTCCGGGAGGATTGGATGTACATGACGGATCGGCTCCCGACGTCCCTGACCGAGGGCAAGGAGGAGATCGGACTCCGTGTGGTCAGCTGGAACGCCGCGGCACCGACGATGGGGCTGTATCGAGCCTACACCCACACCGACCCCATGTTCGACCTGCCGGGCGACGAGACGGGCTCGACCTACGACATCGGGACGCCAGCCGGGCCGAACTCCGACGGCGTACAGCCGGTCCGGGACGAAATCGAAGACGTTGTCAGCCGGATGCAGCAAAAATCTCGAACCGGTGGGGATCGGAAGATCGTCGGCCTGTCGATGGCCTACCAGCACCACGACTGGATCGATGCCGTCGACAAAGAGCAAATTCTCGAAATTGTCAAAAACGATCTCGACTACTGGGTGGTTCGGCAGGCGCAGGCCGACAGCGTCGATGATTCCGGCGCCGGCTGGAAGATCCATGGGGAACACGGGCAGGCGCTCGTCAACACGTACGAAGGGTTCGAGGAGGCGGGACTGTTAGATACCGAACTGGAGCTTTCGGACAACAATCAGAACACGTTCCCGGACGGCCATCCTGACGCGCCGATCACTCGCCGGGAGGCATACACGCAGTTCTTGAAGAACGGCTACGAGTGGCGCAAGCAGTCCCGTCGGGGCGTCACCAACCAGGTTATGTACGTTGGGATGTCGTTGATACGAGCCAACCGCGCGCTCATGTATCTTGACGAGAGCCGGGCCCGACCGGAGTCGAAAATCGATCGCCTCGTCGACGAAACCTTCGGCATCGAAGGGTTGAGTGTCATCGACGAGGGGTACGCCGACGGCCCCTATTACCAGACCGGCTCGTATCACCACATCACGGAAGCGGGGCTGGAGAAGGAGCAGGGGTACGCTGTGGGCTATGGAACGTCCCCGATCGTCCAGTCGGTGTACTTCATCGACGAGACCGAGCATGACGAGCGGCGTGAGCGCGTTCGGGGCCGGCTGCAAGACGCGAGGGAGGCGCGTGGAAACCTGCGGTGACTGGCGAAGGAAGGCTACGGCGGGAATACGGACCCGGAGAACCGAATTGTACTTCAGGATGGCGTGCTTGGCCACCGGGGGAGGGCTATCCAGGCGCCTGGACTGGTCTGAATGGGTACGGTCGGACGCCGTTTGCTGCGGCGTTCGTCGACAGTTGACGCAGGAGCGGACGCCTTGTAGAATAGACCGAATAAATCAAGAAAAGGGAATAGTGTTATGATCGATCAGAAAAATT
>CAYXQY010000301.1:0-3117 GCA_964466525.1 uncultured Planctomycetia bacterium | reverse complement strand
TGAGTGAACCCGCGGCCTGATCCCATATATTTTCCCTGTACGCCGGGTGTTCCACGGAAAGCAGCCGGAAATACATGTCGACCGCGCCGCTGGCAAGCACGGCGTACTTGGCCTGGCTGTCCATCGGCAACGAATCCCGCTGAATGTCAAGTGCCTCGAGCAGGTCCTGCATCAGATCTTCGTCCGTGTGATCCGATTCAAAGGAACGAACAGCCACCCCCTGCGCGGGTTCACGGGTGTCGGAGACCGTCAGTTTCTTTCGCTCTACGTTTTCTCCGAACACCGGTTCGTGCCAGGACGTTCCGTTTCGTTGCGCGAAAAGGATGCTGCCGGGACCGTGTCGTTCCTCGGTTGCCGCGTCCGTCAGGTTGGGACAGCCAAGCACACCGACCTGCACCGCGCCCTGTTCGATCAGTGCCAGCGCAATGGCGTACTGGTCGCCCCGGAGGAATCCCTTTGTTCCGTCCACGGGATCCAGCGTCCAGTACCGTTCCGAGGGAGCACCGGTGCCTTTCTGGATCCATCGACAGACCGAATCGGCTGAAGTTTCCGGTAACACCGAGCTGACGAACGAAACCACCTGTTCGAGTGTTCTTTCGGCTCCCGCTTCCTGCAGCGGATCGGCCTGTTCCTCCCCGACGAGCGGGTCATCGGGGTAAGCCTGCTCCAGGTCGTGGGCGATGACGGCCTGAATGGCGAAATCCGCAACGGAAACCGGACTGCTGTCCGACTTGGTAAGGGCGTCCACGGACATTTCGTCCTGAATTTTCCGACCGAGCCGCGAGGCCTTCCGAACCACCCGGCGGGCAAATTGTAATTCGTCCTTCATGAAACGTAAGATTTCTGAACGGGGGAAGTGAACGAAAAGAAGAACGTATTTTATGCGTTAGACGAATGGATCACAATATCCCGTTTCAGACCGTGACTCGAACGGCCGGACTTGCGAAACAGCTATTCGCGCCGCTCCGGGCCATCGGTGTGGTTCGCAGGCACCCGGAACTGATACGCTACATGATTGTCCCGTGGCTGGTGACGTTTCTCTTTGTGGTCGCTGCCACGTTACTGTTTCTGTTCTGGATGCCTGATTTCGTAACGTATATCTGGCCGACACCGGAAAACTACTGGTTAAGCTGGATTCATCTGATCGTGTCCGGTCTGTTATGGGTTTTTGTGTCGGTCCTGGTGGTACTGGTCGGATTTCTCGCCGGGCAAGTGGCTGCTGCACCCGCATACGTCACGCTGGCCGAAGAAACTCGACGTTGTATTTCAGGATCGCTTCCGGAACGGGACGGAACCCTGTTCACGGAGCTCGTACAACCGGTGCTGGGGGAATCGGTTAAACTGGTGATCTTTCTGTTGTTGCAAGGGGGGTTTCTGTTACTTCACCTGCTGCCCGGGATTGGTTCGATACTGTTCGTGCTCTGTTCCACCGTCACCACGCTTTTCTGGATTGCGCTGGAATTTTTCGATTACGCCCTGGACACGGAAGGTCCGCTAACGGTTGTGGAACGGATCAGGTATATTTTTCGAAACAAACAGATGACGTTTGCCTTTGCGGGAGGCATGTTTTTCGTGCTTTCGGTTCCGCTCCTGAACGTGGTGCTTGCTCCGCTGGGGGTCGTGGGAGCCACACTCCTTCACGTGGAGAAAAAAAATCAGGTTTGAACGGGGGAGGTATTGAAGGAAGTGTTTCTCAGTGGTGGTTTGTTGATCAAGGGAAAACGGCTCATACCGGCGTGGAGGACGACTGATAATACCTGTACCGGTACGTCCGGAGGGAACCGGTTGCCGGGTCGAACAATTTACGCACAAACCGTTTCGGGATATTGCCCCGTTTCGAATCCTCCCCCACAGATTAAATCGATAGGTGGGAAATACCTTGGTATACGCAACCATACCCGGAGGCCCCACGCGGGGATCTTCACGGATGCCGACCGGATAACTGCACTGTGGCCGCCCCCGTATCGAGTGGCCGCTCATTCCTGTGGTTCACGCAGTCCGGTTGATTTCGGTTGCCACGTGTGTTCCGCCCATTGAAACGCTCTCATTTCTGTGTTTCCGTCGCGCCAGCGTATTTGTACGGCGCCGTCATTGGCTGTGTTAAACACCTGCATATTCTGGTCCTTGAACCTGCGCACGAGCTTTTGTGAAACCGTTCCTTTCCCGGCACTGATAAGGGCATATTTTGCACCGTCCACAACGGACAGTGGATTTCGGGCACTCCCGCTTCCGCCGTGATGGGGGACCTGAAAAAGATCAACGTTCTTCATCCCACTGCTGTTTCGCTCGAACCATCGTTTCCCGATTCCTTCGATATCCCCGGGGAGAAGAACACGTCTGCCGGCCATGAGCACCTCCACGACCAGACTTGATGCATTGGGGGTGGGAAGGGGAGACGAGTCGGATTCGTTACCAAATGAACGGGGTGGTGATTTGACGGTCAACCGGGTGTCCCCCAGTTTCAGACGATCTCCGGCCGAAACCGTTTCAACGGGAACGCCCCTGTTTCGGAAGTGCTCCACAAGTGCTTCGCCGGTCTCGTGCCGGTGAAAGAAGGGACTGACCCAGACCCGGCGTATTTTAAATCGGTCCGATAGCGCACGGACTCCGGAAACGTGATCAAGGTCGGAATGGGACAGGATGAGTACGTCAATGGTTCCGGTGCCTTCTCGCCACAGCGCCGGGGCTGTTACCCATGTCCCGGGGTTGGAATATCCCGTGGAGCCACAGTCGTACAGAATTCGATGTTTGGAGGTATCGGTTAAGATCATGCTCGTTCCGTGACCCACGTCCAGCATGGTTACGCTCGCCCTGTCCTCCGGGACGGAGGTCCGGACGTACCCGGTCGATAGGAGTGCAATGAAACACAGGATCCCTCCGATCCATAGGCTTCGCCGCGGACGTGGCAGGTGAACATGAAACCACCAGAGAGCGACGAGCAGCAAATAATAGGTCAGAACGAAGGGGATGTTCGGTTCGGGGAGGTAAAGGTGTGAGCCCGGGATCTCCGTGACGAGGGTGCAGATCTGAATGGTGCCTGTTTCCAGTCCCTGAAGCAGGTAACTGCTGAGTTGGAGCAACCCGGAAAGCAACGGAAGACCGATCCCGCTTAATATG
>CAYXQY010000300.1:0-3119 GCA_964466525.1 uncultured Planctomycetia bacterium | reverse complement strand
TTGCGAACGAACTCCTTGCGGAGCACTCGCTGAGATCTCACTGAGTGCACACCCCGTTTTCGGATGGGGTCTAGTTATCCGGCACCCTGTTGACGGTAAGGTACAGGTCCTCGGTGTAAGAAGCACCCTCCGAGGTTGGAACGTCGAGTTTGACATGCATCTGTTGAACCTCCTGCAACTCCTCCAGTTCGAGGAGGATAGATGTATCATCCTCACCGGTTTGAACCGCGTTCACCTTCACCGTCTCCCTTCCTTTTTCCCCCGTGTCCGGATGATATCGATCCGACCCGTAATTCTCGCTCCATTTATAATTCCACTGGCGGACCGTATAGTTGGTCGGTTGTTTCGCACCGGAACCCACCCGGAAGTTAAACGTGAGTTTCAGGCCATCCGGCGTCACCGCCATCGAATCGATCATCCGATACTTATTGCCGGTATGTCGGAGACGCTGAAAGCATCCTTCCGAAGCATTCGGGGGGTTGTTCCACCCATTCAAACCGACGGTGTATACCTGTCCGTCCACCGGATTCACGCGTAATCGCATCACCCCGGAATCATATTCGTGAGGAAGCGCGACGATTCCGCCCTGCCAGGTATCGCCCACCTTCTGTGGCAACACGTAATACAACTTGGCCGATCCGAAACTTGAGTGAATCAGGTGATCCGAGAGCGGACCGAATCGATCGTCGTCCACCCACAGCTGGCCACCACTGGAGTTGTCCAGTTTATGGGGTATCCAGACCATTGGTGGATCAAAAGAATCAGGGGGAAACTCTCCTTCACGGGTGTCAACACTTCCACCGTAGGGATGCCATTGTCGTTTTGTACCGCTGTACCCGTAGAATCCGCCTTTTTTGATGACGTTAATTTTCGACGCGGGGACGTAATGCCCCTGGTTATCCGAAGCGGTCAGGAACTGCCCTCCCTCGTGAGGGAACTGTCCGATGCCATTCGGCACGCGGAACCCTATCGCGGTCACCTCGTGCCGTTCCCCATTCGGGGACACCTTGATGATTCCGCCCGGCAGTCTGAAATCAGTGTACCGGCCTGATTTTGCAAAATAGTAGTTGTCCCGTTTATCCCGTACCAGTCCAAAATGAAATGCGTGCCAGTTTGACGATACGTCATGATCGGCGTACAGTTGTTCGATGTGGTCGGCGTAACCATCCTGATTGTAATCATGAACCCGCTTAATTCCATCGCGACAGGTCAGGTGCAGGGTCCCATTGAAAACACGGGCCCCAAGGGGTTCATGAAAACCGGTGGCAAATCGTCTCCACCGGACATCGTCAAGTGATTCATCGATTCCGGATACAATCCATACATCCCCGGTATACGTTGCGACCGCCGCCCGGCCATCCTCATAAAACGCAAGAGCGGACGGCCGCACCCAGGCACCATACGGATTGTCCCGGATCGGTACCGGAATGGTATCTACCGCATATCCGCGGTCGTTTCCGCCGGTCTTGCCCTCCACCTGAATCGTTTCCGTGAACGGATTCGGCCCCGGCTTCGTCAGTTTTTCCGGATCGGAAACCGTTTCGTTCCGGATCGTATGGTTCACGTATCGTTTAAACCGATCCAGTTGCGCCGGGACCTCGTGGGCGAACCGCATAACCCGGACCACACGCGAACGTTGCTCCGCCGGTATCGAAAGGATTATCCGGCCATTCTCATCCACCGACCAGGATAGTCCGCTGGTCTGACCGGCGACGGCTGCGGCTACATAACCGGAATGGTCGTCTTTCCCCGATCCCCCGAAAAATGGACCGGATGGAACCAGCTCGTCCGTCGACGCCACGGCCAGGTGACTGGACGCTGGACCCCGGTTTTGTTCGGGACGGTCATCATCAAGGGCCATCACCCCACTCGACCCGTCAGCGGGTTGATCAACTTCTCCTGCAACCAGTTTCAGAGGCTTTTCACCGGGCCCAATCCGAAGCGTATGGTTCAGGGAAAGAAAGTCAGACGTTTGTTTTGCGCCGGGGGTCTCCAGTATTTTCCGTCCGTTGATGGTATAGTGGAGTGTCGTTTGATTGCCGTGGGTGAAACGCCCTTCAAAACTCATCCATTTTTCCGGCGCTGGACTTCGTGGATCAAGGTCCAGCGCTTCGTGGTCCATCTCCGTTCCGTACGCCCAGTACCAGCTCTGCAGTCCGTCCAGCGGTGTGCCCTCCGGAAGTGGATTTCCTTCGCCGCGTAAATTTTCAAACTTGGTTTTACTCAGATCCAGAAAACCTCCCTGCCAGGTTGCAACCGTGCGCATGCGATGCAAATTGTAGCTTACAGTGACGTCCTCACCGACGGAAACCGAAAGGATCACCGGAAATGACGCTCCAAGCTGAGAGACCAGTGCTCCCTGAAACAATTCAGCATAGTCCGTGTCTTTTTTTACCTGATTCGCCGATTCTTCTCCCGCCGGTTCCGGCAGCTTCGATAGATACGCCTCCGTTACATCCACGTATTCACCGGGGTTCTTCTCCTTTAAAAACTTCTCCCGAATGTAATGGATCACCCCGTACCGCTCGGACGGCGTCAGCCATGATTGCCCGGGCATCTGTTTGTATCCGTTCGTTATGGTCCTGAAGAGACTGTACGGATCAGCTCCGTTCTCGAACGTTCCCTTCGTGAACGAACGTGCCGCGGGCATATTTCCCGTCCCGTCTTCTCCGTGGCACATGGGGCAACTGGTCTGATAAACGTCCTTTCCCCTTTTAAATGCTTCTTCGTTCCAGTCCGAGATCAGATCGGCGTGAGGAACATCCGTCCGATTTGCCGGGCCACGTCCTTCGGTTTGTGAACGAACCGGAGCCCCGGAAGTGGAAATGAACAGCACGAGAAGGACAGAAGAAATGATTGTCAGCTCCTTCAAGTTCTTCCGGCGGGACCGGAGTGCAACAGTCATTGGCTCTGGTTTGTAATCGATGTGTATCAGGCGTCGATGGGTTTCCGGGAGTTCATTGGTTTCTCAAAGATCCCTGTTCCACGGAGGAGTTCACGGCGACGACGTAAGGAAAATACTCCATTTCGATCCAACTTGTCGAAGGAAACAATCGAAGAAGTTCATTCGTGCAACAGGCAGAAAGAAACAATCAATAGAACCCGTCATAATACAAAAT
>CAYXQY010000299.1:0-3131 GCA_964466525.1 uncultured Planctomycetia bacterium | reverse complement strand
AGTCTGATGCCGTACGCGGAACATGGACAGGGCATCTGGCATCCGAAAGGGGGGCTGAATCAGATCAGCGAGACCATGGCGGAGGTGATTGAGGAAGAAGGGGGACAGGTTCACCTTGAGGAACCGGTGGATCAGCTGATGATGAAAAACGGTACGGTGGAGGGGGTCGAGCTGGAAGGGGGTGAGCAGGTGGAGGCGGACCGGGTCATTATCAACGCGGATTTTGGGGTGGCGATGAAGAACCTCGTCCCGGAGGGCAACCTCAGCAAATGGACCCCGGAACAGCTCGAGGACACGAAGTATTCCTGCTCGACGTTTATGCTGTACCTCGGCATGGATCGCACGTACCCGGACGTGCCGCACCATAACATCCTTCTGTCATCGGACTATAAGAAAAACGTGGACCAGATTTCACAGGACCTGGAACTGCCCGAGGATCCGTCCATTTATCTGCAGAACGCCTGCGTAACCGACCCCGACCTGGCACCGGATGGACAGTCCACGATCTATATTCTTGCACCGGTCCCCAACAACCGGTCCGGAATCGACTGGGACGAGATCAAACACGACTACCGGGAGACCGTGCTCGATCTCGTGGAGGAACGGGGGGATGTCCACAATATTCGTGAGAACATCAACGTGGAACGAATGGTCACCCCCGCGGATTGGGAGCGGATGGGGATTTTCGAGGGGGCCACGTTTAACATGGCCCACAGCGTATCCCAGATGCTGATGTTCCGGCCGCACAACCGGTTCGAGGAAATCGAGGATTGTTACCTCGTCGGCGGCGGAACCCACCCCGGAAGCGGATTGCCGACGATTTTCGAGTCCGCCCGCATTAGTTCTGGGCTCATTCTGCAGGAAGACGGATTCGGGTACCTGTAATGCTGACAGCGGAGATGAAAGTTCCATCCGCAGATTGGTTTTATTTCTCATCCCGAATAGGAATTCGAGGGAGAGAATAAATCTTGATGGCTTCTGGCTGAAGGATGACAGCCTGGAGGACACCGAAAACCTTCCGGAACCCGAGGTTCTGGCCAGTTATATCGTAGAGAACCTCGGCGCCGCACTGGAACAATTTCGAGGAGTTCAGGAAGAGTTGCAGGAATCGGGAGAGGAGACAGTAAATAACTGAAACGAAAGGTCGAGATTGACAGAGGGAGTACGACAAAACATTCATCATGATCCATGGGTCGGATTGGATCATATGGATTACATGCCAGAGGTATTTGTTCCTACTTTCATTACAGGGAGGTAAGTCGTGGAAGAAGGTGTCTGTCGACTCTGTAAAAACAAAGGCCTTTGGCCGACTCCCATATCATTCCCGAGTTTCTGTATAGAAGAACCTATGAAGATACGGATAAAGGGCAGAGGACATTGCTGATAAAATCGGATGGTGAAGAGTTTGTTGAGAAGCCGATTCAGAAAGGATATTGGGAAAACTTGTTGTGTGAAGAATGTGAGGGACACTTAAATTCTTATGAAACCTATACAGCCAAAGTGCTATTCGAAGATCCTATTCAGCCAATTCCTTATGATGGAGGTTTCAAGTTAGAAGGATTGAAATACAAAGAATTCCAACTATTTCACCTTTCCATACTATGGCGGTGTAGTATTGCTGAAAGTGGTGGGTACGAAAATATATCCTTAGGTCCTCATGAGGAAAAACTGAGGAAGAGGATCTTGGAAGAAAATCCAGGTAATGAAAATGTCTACCCCTTTTTCGCGACCAAACTTAAATTCAATCACGAAATATTTGATAAGTGCATTTTGCCCCCTGTGGAGACAAGATTATATAATCACCGTATTTTCTTAGCTGTTTACGGTGGCTATAGTTGGAACTTTAAAGTAAGTTCCCACGTAAGCAGAAGGTTTAATAATATGGGTTTCAAGGAAGATGGCACTCTTTTCTTTGTCGAACAAGATGCGTTGAAACATCCAGTACTAAAAAGTATTATTGAACGACGCCGTTAAAGGTAAATTATGAAACTTTTCTGGATATGTACCTTTCTCCGTGGGCACAAGTCTTATCGACTGATGGCTCCAGTTTTTATCCCTCGTACGTTCGTCCCCGCCACTCCGCGGTGCCTCCCCACAGGCTGCGTAGAAACGCGTACCACTGGTTGGCCAGAAGGACCAGCACACCGATGGGATGAAGTAGGGCGGACAGCAGGGACTGGTCGAATCTTAGTGCTCCGGAGAGCCGGGGTATGTAAGACAGCACAACACCGGAGGCTGCGTACGTCAACGCCGGTTCAGGTCCACCCCGAAAAGAGTGATCGTAAGTAAGACATGTGGAAGGATCTACCCTCCCAGCAACAGGGTGGTGAAGATGGGGAGCACCCCCGGTCGGGCCATGCCTTCCGTCGCGTTTTTGGCGAGGCCGTTCCACGTGGACTGAATGCTGTCGTACATCCGGGCCCGGGCGATTTCCTTCGCGTCAAACAGGTCCGTGTGGAACGCGTGCTGACGTAAGCTGGCCGTCAGGGAAAGGCCGTCGTGTCGTGAGAGGCGGATCGATCGATGTCCGTCCACCTGTTCGTACGCCGATGCGTCGGCCACCATCAGCTGATTACAGCCGGCCGCCAGACCGGGCAGGTTCATCCGTCGCTTGAACCAGATCGGCAGAAACCCGAGCAGGAGGTATGGAATGAATGGAATCAGCAGTTTCTCGCCGAACGTCCGCGTCATTTGTTTCGTCAAGCCGGAGATCAGCCGGGCGTCGGACTGTTGAAGTTCGGCCGCGACTCGTCGGAGAGCGTCCGCTGACAGCCGGACGTCCGCGTCGATATATCAGAGGACGACGTGCCGGGCGGCTTGAGACCGTTTCCAGCACACGTGCTGCTTCTACGGTCCACGCCTTAAAGACGGGACGTAAAAGACGTGGGAGGACAGCGGGGAAAGCGTGTACACGGACTGCAATTGGGTTCTTTTTCCGCGCTGCAGGTCTTTGGCCTTCTTCCCGTGTAACGTCGGTGGTACGTCGTAATCATACGCCTGTTCCTCCGAACTGTTCATCGCCACAAAATACGGTCCGTAGCGGAAGGTTTTCACGACCGTTGTTTGAAAATGTTTCCCGGGGCGCTCCGGGCCGCTGTAGTTGACGGACAACTGACCGTACCGATCGTATT
>CAYXQY010000298.1:0-3133 GCA_964466525.1 uncultured Planctomycetia bacterium | reverse complement strand
GAATAAAATAATTGGGTGGCAAAAGAGTTGTAGAGATGGTAAAACTGCTCGTAGTAGGATGGGATGGAGCCAGCTTCCCGCATCTTGAGAAGATACAGCCAGAACTGTGGAGCAAGCTTGAGAACAAGGGGAGACTCCTTCCTGAAGAAGTGTATCAGGGAATACCGATAGACTCCGGTACAGCCTGGACCACAATAACTACCGGTCTAAAGGTCGAAAAACATGGTTTCCTTTCCATAAATAATGTCGTAAGCAGCAAGAAATTCCTCAAGTTCACGAAAGACATATCTACTCTCATACCTGCCGGAAAGATCCGCACCTATGTATATTACGGTATGAACAAGGCCTTCAATCTGAAGGACAGGACTCCAAGGAGCCAGGACGTGGGCTGGAAGAGGTTGTGGGACTACATAGAGGAGAAGACCTTAACTCTCGGTGTTCCACTTACCTATCCTGCCTGGAAGCACAACGGGATCATGATGTCCGGGATACCTGCGCCTCTGGAGGGTTCAAAGGCCACGACCTACCCGGAGAAATATGAGAAGTACAGGCAGAAATACAACGCATACTATTACCTCGACGATAAAAAGACGCCCCTGGAGGGAGAAGAACAGCCCAACCTCGAAGAGTACATCGAAAACATATACGAAGCCAACATTAAAGCATTCGAGGTGGTCGAAGAGCTGGAAGAAGAGGAGGGTTTTGAGCTAATATTTGCAGTCTTCCCTCTGATAGACGATCTGCTACATGCCCTGGATCCGGAAGAAGGCCGGGAAGAAATAGAAAAGGCATATAAGGAGCTCGACAGGATGACAAGGGATCTTATAGACGAGATAGAACCAGAAAACGTCCTGATAATATCGGATCACGGTATGATGCCTGCGGAGGAAAGCCTCAACCCCAACAAGTATCCTGGCCTGAAGATGGACCACGACCCTATGAACGGTATATGGGCTTCAGACCACGATTTTGGGCTGGAGCAGCAGAAGGATGTAACTCCTGCAATACTTGAACTGTTTGGAAAGGAATTCAAGCCAGAGAGGCTGGATATAGAGACAGAAGAAGTTGGAGAAGCGGAGGATATCTCAGTATAATCTCTCAGGAACTAAGAGAGTTTATGACGTACATGTATCCCATCAATATCAAGGATATCACTATAAATGTGGCTCCGAGCGCCAGAAGACCATAGCTTGTCTGAGATGTGGTTCCTGCTGTTGCTTCTGCAGTAAGTGTTCCGACACTTCCCGATTCCTGGGAGGGGAAGCTGTAGAACAGGAAACCCAGACCTGCGAGGCCTGAAACTATGGAAGATACCAGGGAGAACTTTACCTTTCTTCTGCCTCCTTTGGCTATAGACCTTGCCCTCCTGGTGGGTCTATATACTACTCTGCGCCTCCCCTCCGCCTCTTCCTTCTCTACAAGATCTGCATCTATTAGAGTCTCTATATGATTAACGATGGTGGACTTCGACTTCCCAAGATCTTTGCTCAGGCTTGTAGAGGTGTTCTCCCCATCCATCAGCTCCTTAAGTATCTTTATCCTTGTGGGTGAGGCAAGAGCTCTTGCCACATTTAGATCTATCTCCATATTTCAGGATTTCCCGCAGAGTTTTTTAACTATAATACCTGCAGGAGAGGGCTGTATCTGTTCGATATGAATCGAACAGCCGGACAGGGGTTTATAAATAGAGGACCAGAACTCTGGGGTGGAGGTGATCGAGATATGAAAAAGATAGCTACGTTGATGGCTGTAATGTTTCTAGCCGTTGGGCTAGTTTCAGGTGTAGTAGGTTACGACGGTCCAGAGGACAAACCGCACATCATGAGTGGAGGGAACAGCGGAAGTTCCGCCGAGGCAACTACTGGTGTTGGTCCTGAAGGGAAGTCGTGGAGCTCAAAGATAGAGCCGCTGAACTCGACCTGTATGTCAGGCAACCAGTCGGACAGAATTACCGACATAACCTATTCAGGGCAGAGCTCTCAGGAAGGGCTCAAGAAGGTGGAGTTCACAGGATTTATTAAAGCAGCAAACCCCTGCCATAAAGTGACGCACAGCGTTGAGAAAGAGGGAGATCACTATATACTTAAAGTGGAGACGGAGAGTTCAACGGAGATGTGCGTACAGTGCATCGGGATGGTGTCCTACAAAGCAAGCTTTGAGGCGGGAGGACCGTACCGGCTTACCATCAAGCACGGTGGGGAAAAGGTGAAGGAGATAGACCTCTCCGGAAGTTCCTCAGGAGACACAGAGAAGGAGGAGAGCAGAGGAGTTATAGGACTGCTATGGGGCTGGCTGACAGGATTATTCAGCTAGATCAGGCTTTGGCAGTCCGCCTTACTGCCTCTTCGGAACTTATAGAGGGCTCCCAGCCGAGGCCTGAAAAGCTGGATATAGAGACCGAGAGTTCGGGAGAAACGGAAGATATATCGGTCTGAATGTTTCTTCTTTCTCCACCAGCAGACCCAATGTTTTTAAACTATAGTATACTATATAATACCTATGGGAGAATCAAAAGTAGTCAGTTTCAAAGCGCCAGAAGAGATGGTTGAGGAGATAGATAGCTATGTCGAGGAGGGGAACTATACCTCAAGAGGCGAGTTTCTAAGGTCTCTATTGAGGAATGTAGAGAGGAGGAAGCTTTCCGAAGAAGCCAAAAAGAGCATAGAAAAAGCAAGGAAACAGGAAAGTGAACCTATAGATGACCTCCTATAAGATAACTTACAAACCAGAGTTTCGGGAAAGACTGGAAAGTCTTGAAGATGAAAAAGAGGAACGAATAAAACAGAAGATACAGGAGTTCCAGAAGCAGATTAACGAATACAACATGGATCCCAGGCATCTCAACAATACGAAATTTATAGCTGAAAAACAGGCCTGGCGGTTGCGTGTGGGAGACTATCGGGCGTTCTTTGATATAAAAGAAAAGAACATAGATTTTACTACAGTTTTGTCCAGAGATAAGGCCTATAGATAGACTATATCAGGCTCTTTGCAGTCTTCCTGACCGCTTCTTCAGAGCTGATAGAAGGCTCCCAGCCGAGATCCGCTATCTTCGAGATGTCCAGCAGCATCTCCGTGACATCTCCAGCCCATCCCTTCTCCCTCTCCTCATATTCTATCTCTGTCTCTTCTC
>CAYXQY010000297.1:0-3134 GCA_964466525.1 uncultured Planctomycetia bacterium | reverse complement strand
GCGATTATGGACGTTTATCCGGACCGGCTGGAGATACGGGGGTACGGCCGGGAGAAAAATCGAACCCTGCCCGTTTCTGACAATTAAATACCGATTACGGATTCAATAGAAGGTGTTCAACATCCATCGGTCCACCGGCATCGATAATTTCGATATTGACCGGCACGTGAAATCATCTGGACCCCCTATTCCTGCGAAAGATCTGATCCTGAATTTGCTTTTTCCCGATGCAACCGTGAGTGCGAACAAACAACGTGCACTGAAAGGACTCCTGCTGTTTGCGTTCCTGCTTTTTCCCCTGCAGATCCGGGCCGCTCCACTCGAGGAGGCTCGACCCGTGAAGGGCAACTGGACGTTCGAACAGGATACACTCTGGTCACAGGACAACACGACGAATGTCTCCGAACTTCAGCTGGACCGGGCCATCGGACCGGAGCATCCCGGAGCCGTGTCCTTCTCCCTGTATGAACGAAATCTGGAAGATCAGAAGCGCCGGGCAGCGGTAAAACTGCTCGATGAGGACGGACGGGGGTATCAAATAAAAATGAACCTGAACTGGGGTCGTATTGGTTTCGAACGCGTGCAAACGGACGTTCGCGCCCCGACACAGAACCCCTGCCGCATACTGAAGAACCGGAAATACGGAGGCCCCACTCGAGTCCGGGTGAAATTTGGTTCGTCCCATGCAAAGCTCTTTCTCGGATTTTACGATGGTTCCGCGCGATACCTGCACGCCCGTATGCCCGCCGGTGTCGGTTCGATCCGCCGGATACGGCTGGTAACCAATCACCGGGACATCGGGTTTTCCGGTCTCTCCGTGGAATCGACCCACGGTGCGCTCGCGGATCCATTTGAAGCCGCATCCGTCCAGTCCTTCCCCCCCACCGTCAATGAGTTTATCGGGAGTCATTACGATATTCGTCCCTATCTGAGCGTGTATCGAGGGCGGGGCGGAACCGTGCAGAGGAGCCGGCTTGTCCGGCGGCGCGGCGGACGTCTCGTGGAGGTCGCAATGCACGACGAGAAGTGGCAACAGCTGTTACCGGAAACCAGCGGTCCCGGCATCGTACGGATGAAGGACCTGGAGTGGCCGAAGGCGTCACCCCCGGGACTGACCGAGCAGCTTCAGTCGCTTGAAGCGGAACTCCGAAAGGTGTACGACGGCATCCAAAACCCGTCCAACCTGCCGGTCCTCTGGCAGTTTGGCAACGAAATCAACTGGACGGCCGGCTGGAAGAACCATCCGGTCATCACCCGGTTCTACGCGGAATATCAGCTTGCCCCCGGTGTGGAGGTTCTCCGGCGGGTGAGCGAAGACCTGTACGGTGAACCGGACGCCATCCCCGTGATGCTCGCTTCATTTGCCCGGAGCCCCGCCGCGGATACCATGGGATTGATCGATTCCATTATGTCCTACGAACTCCGGGGAACCGCCGCTCCTTCCCTTGACGGACGGGAAGTGGGGGAGGTCGTGGATTACATGTCCGTGCATTACATGTTCAACGGGCGGTACTGGCGATGGTACATGAATCACGTGTACGACCGGTACGTTCGTTCCGGTACGGTAACGGGTTTCTGGTCCACGGAGGAACTGGGACTCGGAAACACGGATCAAGCCGGTCCCGCGGTGGCGGAAACCACGTTCCGGTACCTTGATTGGTGGTCCCGTCACGACTGGAAGACGGGCCGGGGAGGTTTGATTTTCTGGGGGGATTGGTGGGGGGACACCGGGTTTTCCACGGCGTATATCGTCGAGGAGATGCTATATGATTTCTTCGGGAGGAAACCGCTCGTGAACCGGACGGAAGACGCCCGTGTGAGCGGAGACGACGCCGCTCACTCATTCGTGTTCGCCGAACGGAATACGGAACGTACACATTTCGCCGCGCTGGTTCGCCCGGATCGTGAAGCGTGGTCGATCTCGTCCCCCACCGCTGGTTCGAATACGATAACGATCGACAGTCTTGTGATGCCCCTATCCGGCAATCCGCCCCCTTCATCGGACGCATTTCGCGGATTCGTGCATAAATTGACCCCCTCGGACATTCAGTCAGGGGAGATCCAGACGGTCCAAACCTCGGACGATCGGCTGGTTATTCCCCTGGACCGCCGTCTGCACGTGTCTTCCCGGGAGGCACTGCTCGTTTTTGTCACGACGGGAAACGCGTCGTTCGGACAGGCCCTCCAGAAACAGCAACTTACAAAAGAACAGAACAGGCGGATCGACGGGGGAGAGGTCATTTCCTTTCACCGTGGAAACTTCCTTCGCGCCCCGGACGGCGGCATCGACCGGGGGATGGCCGGGGACACCCATGGCATTGGCGCCCAGCCGAAAAATGATCACGTGGCGGCGTACGACGTTACCCTGATCCGCGATTACCGCACCGGAACTGAAGTCAAAATCACCGTTGATCCGAAAGGAGGGTCCGGCACCCTCTACTGGGATGGCGTGTCCTTGTTGGATCTGTCTGAACAAAACCCCCGCACCTTCCACGTTCCGTCCAACCTCGACCTTTCCGCCGGCAGGCACCATCTTGAACTGCGGACCGAGGGAAACCGTACCAAACTGGATGCCCTCCGAATTCGACGACCCGGGGACTTCCGGCCAACGAACAGCGTCCGGAACCGGGATTTCAGCTCGTCACTGGACGGCTGGAACAGGATAAGCGGCCAGGTAGCAACGACCTCCGATGAGAAGCTGAGAGTGGGACCGGAAGGGAATACCCGCGGACAGGTCCGTCAGACCGTCACGAATCTGACGAAAAACACCGACTATCGCGTGGAGGTCACGCACCTGGGCTGGTCGGGTGACACGCCCCGATGGGTGTCGGCCGGACTGTTCGTTTATGACGCGGAAACCGGTCACCGGATTGGCAGGGCAGGACGGCAGGGACAGAAATCGAAGCAAAAAGATGAGTCCGAACAGACGCTGTCCGTCTCCTTCAACTCGAAAAATCGGACACGGATCGTCATCGCCATCAAAAGCTCGGAAGCGGGTCCCTCCAGCACATTCGATCGTGTTCGTTTACTGAAACGGGAATCCGTTCTGAAAAAGTAATTGCTCACCTATTCGTTCCGGAAGGAAGGTGACACTTTGTATTTGCCGGCGGGAGCGCCGGCGCTCCCGGGTTCTT
>CAYXQY010000296.1:0-3170 GCA_964466525.1 uncultured Planctomycetia bacterium | reverse complement strand
TTTGCAGGGACGTCTCCGACGCTTTACGAAATACGAACGTCCCGGAAATCGTTGTACAATAAAAATGAGGTCCGGGGGGTTCATCAGCAAACCGCATCATTTACCCGGAGGTAGTCCGATGAGAAAACAACCAGCAATCTCGCTTGGTCTGCTGCTCATAATTTTTTTCTTTTCGGTTCCCGTACAGGCCAGGGACAACCATAAACGGAGCTTGAAGGAACAGGTCCTTGATGCCCGGGTGTATGACGTGGATGAGTTCCGGAGAGGGGAACATTCTGCGAGGAGAAGAAGCGGTGCGAGAAGACGAATCAAAGGATCGTGCAAAACCCGGATATGGGAACGAAACGGACGATTCGGGGTTTGTGCTGGGAGGGCCGCAGGATCAGGACATGGACGGGGTGACGATACAGTTTGTAATCAGGTGGTGATCGTGTCACGATATGCCGTTCGTTCCTCTTATTGTTCTGCACCGGTCACATGAGTTCCGTTATACGTAATTTGATCGATGAGGTGGTGCGGGATGCGTTTCGTATTTCCTCCGGATTGCGTTGCCGTAGAGAGTACGTTCAGCAGGAAAATCCGAGTGAAGAAAAACAGCTTGCAGCCGATGTATGGGCAAATGAGATTCTGAAAGAATCAATCACCGGAATAAACGGGATCGGTGAATTCGCCAGTGAGGAGGAGGAACGTATTGTTTCCTGCGGTAGCGGACTGTCCGTTACAATTGACCCCCTTGACGGGTCGTCCAATCTCCCGACGAACAATATTGTGGGGACCATCGCGGGGATCTACGACGAATCCCTTCCCTGTTCGGGAGAACACCTCGTGGCGAGCTTCTACGTCGTTTACGGTCCGCTCACGACGTTGACCGTCGCATATGATGGAACGGTTCATGAATATGCACTCGAAGAACAGAAGGAGGGAGACGACGTGTCGTACTACCGGACAAAGGAGGATGTACGTCTTCCGGACCCGACGGTGTTCGGGTTCGGAGGTCGGTTCAGTGAATATACGGACGAATTTAAACGCTTTTCCACCCGGGTTCGAGACGAGCTGAAACTGCGGTATGGAGGAGCACTGGTCGGGGATGCAAATCAGGTCCTCCATCTGGGGGGTATTTACGGGTATCCGATAACCGAATCATCGCCCCGTGGCAAACTGCGTTTGCTTTACGAGGCGAATCCGATTGCTTTCATCTTTGAACAGATCGGCGGTGCGTCTTCAGATGGGGAGCAATCAATCCTGAACATTGAACCGTCCGGTCTGCATCAGCGGACCCCCCTGTTTTTTGGGAACAGGGAATTGATCGATCAACTTCACCAGGGTGGATGAAGCGGCTGTACCAGTGTGTTTGAGGACCATTGGGGGAGGGTATGGGATATTATTTGACGTGAAAAGGCCTTATGGACCGGGATAGCTCCGGTCAGGAAACAACGGGGAGACACGGTTGTTTGAGAATGGGAAAAAAACGGGGACGGACCGAGCTCCTGTCAAAAGTCGGAAAGGCACTGCTTCCGATCCATCGAATTCAGTTACAATTACCGGAGGCGTGCCGGCCCTGTCCGGAGCTTAATGCGGGAGATTGGTTCGGACACACCGCTCCATCCACGGCACCGCACCGGTTGGTATCCTCGGGCCGATGATAGTACAATCCTCAGGGCATGATCCCTTCCTGTAATCCCTAAAAGTACCACCGCATCCGAACATCGATCTTCCGGTAAAGACGGGTATCGATCACCTTTTGTTCAGTTGAGTTTCGATAGTCGGACTGGACGATTGAATGGAAGGGGGAAAGTGATTTGCCAGGAGATCGAGCCGATCTCGTGCCGTTTGATTGCACGACGTTTTGGGCCGAAGTGTAATTTGCGTATTTGCCGGGGCCCCTGAACGACGGGAGACGGTTGAAACCGCGAATAAGGTAGCATGCGTGAAATGGTGATACAGATCCGGCGGGTGCTGGGAACGGTGAGTACGGGTCGCGAGGCATTCCCGGAAACCGAGCAGGATCTGGCCGGTTCTTCGACCGTGGGTTCGATGAGACACGATCACTTCTCCTTGACCCTTGGTATTTCAGGAGATATCGAAATTATGAGCGGAACATTGATCGGTGTAAAGACGTTATCGAATCGGGGTTCAATGAAACGTTTCTGTGATTTTTTAAAGTGTGTCAGCAAAACAAACATTCCGTCCGTTATCCCTGCCAGAAATGGCACGGATATGCGACATAGTCGAATACGACGCGTAAAGATAACCAATCTGTACGACGGAATTTACAACACGTACGGTCTTTTTAGATGCATACTATGATGATCAATGGAGTGATCGACGTAAACATTCCCAGAATAGGATTTAGATGTGATCGGTGCGGTCGGTATGTGTGACGATTTCTAAGATCGAGATACATTACGCCTCTGTTTTCGCCGAGAATGTTTTTCGTCCAATGACCCAACATACGCTTCGCAATAAGACACGAGAAAAAAGCATCATCATTTTTGCTTTGATCGTCGTCTTCTTGATACTCGCTCGCGAACGAATTCATGCTCAGCAAGCGAACACAGCGCAATCGGTTTCACAGGAAGAACAGGCATCTCAGGAGGTCAGCAAAGAAAAATGGAACACGGGATGGTCCCTGTTCGTGGACAATGACCTCATGGTTGGTCAGGATCAGGAATACACGGGAGGGATTGCCCTCAATTTATCGGGGAGGCGTGCGGCGGAGTGGCCATTTTCCCTGGATCCCGTACTTGGCTTTATAAATCGGGTAACCGGCGTCCGTGACCTGGGAACCGGCAAATCATCATTCACTTCCCACAGCCTGGAATTCGGCTTCACCGCATTTACACCGGAGGATACAGGCACGGCGAAACCGATCAGGAACGATCATCCGTATGCGGGACTGGTTTTTCTGAACAACGTTCGACAGAAAACCATTCCGGGGGAGGGGATTACGTACCGATCCGTACTGACACTGGGTGTGTTAGGAACGTCCGTTCCGGAGGAGGCTCAGGAGATTACGCATGAGGTAACCGGTTCCGATGGTGTTGAAGGATGGGATAATCAGATTTCTGATGGGGGAGAACCGACCGCTCGGTATACGTTGCTCAGACAGGATGTCCTGGTTTCGAACCGTCAGGAAACGTTTGGTGACGTGGATCTCAAAGGCTCGTTTG
>CAYXQY010000295.1:2637-3196 GCA_964466525.1 uncultured Planctomycetia bacterium | reverse complement strand
GGTGGGCAAAGCGTAAGCGATGTTTTTAAAACGTGGCTTTCTGAAGCAAACCGCGAACAACCACCTGAAGGCGTGGTAACGGAATAACATGGCTGAATCCAACGATACCGCCGACCTAGGCTTTTTCTGGCAACAATTCGTCAATAGTGTTGTTGAAATACCGACAGACATTGGCGAGGCTTTAGATGATCTATCACAAGCATCGGCGACAGGCATTCAGGGCAATGCTCTTGAATGGATCGATCAATTCGATGTTCCTGATGCTGTCAAGACTCGAATAAAGCAGGTCATATCCTCAAATAGTGTCGATACGCCCGTTTTCGACATTATATTCTCCATAATCCAATACTTTCAGGTTGTCAGTCAGACGATGACCTCACCTACTGCTGTATTGGGCGAGATACAGCAGCAGACGATTATGCGGGAGGCCCCATTCCGCCCGGCTGATCTTCAATCAATCGTTGTCAGTCAGATGTTGAATGGTGGGGATTTGAAGGTCGTGCCGGATGCGGCGAAAAAGCACGGCATCACTGATACTGCATGGAGGCAGATGGTTGAT
>CAYXQY010000295.1:0-2627 GCA_964466525.1 uncultured Planctomycetia bacterium | reverse complement strand
ATTGATGGCCTAACGCAATTGCCATCACCCGATCAGCTTATCAATGGGTGGTTGCTTGGTTCAATCACAAATGAGAACATTGAATCGGAACTAAAGCGTGTCGGCGTGCTTGATGAAAAGCACCGACAGGTCATGCAGGACACGGCTTTCTCGTTTACATCGGTCCCCGAGGCTTCACTGCTCTTTTTCAGGCAAAAAATAGACAAAGAACAACGGGACAGGCTTTATCAGTTTCAAGGTGTACCAAAGGGCGAGGAAAAGCTCCGTCTTGAAACCCAGCGACCCATCCCGCAATTCGGTGACCTGATCGAACTTCATCGACGTGGTAAGTTCAAGGATCGGGGGGATACCACACAGGAAGGCGAGCGTAAGCAATTCAATCCTGAATCGGGCGATGGTCTGCACGATACTTTCGATGGTGGGCTGTCGCAGCTTGGCTACGATGAAACATCACGAGACAAGATCGACAGTCTATGGGAGCGAATCCCTGACGTTCGCGATCTATGGGATCAATTCAGAAAAGGCGAGCTGAATGAAGATCAACTGGTTGCACGGCTTCGCCAGCATGGTTTCAAAGATGAAGAAGCCAAGCGGATGGCGAAGATTCGTCTTTTTGATCCGACGCCAGCTGACATGGTTCAGTTTGGCGTAAAAGACGTATTCAATGCTGACATATCCTCACGTTTCAATGTCTATGGCGAGAATCCACGCGAAGGTGGTATTGGCGCCGAGGAAGCCGCCGGTCGTTTTGATGAGTTTCTGCAAGCATCTGGCTTGCGTCCCGAAGCGTGGGATATTCAATGGGCGACTCACTGGAACCTTCCCGCATTCGGTCAAATCATCGAGGCGATTCACCGCGGATTCATTCCGGAGCGCGATCTTGATGCATGGCTTCGTGCTTTAGACTTTTCGCCGGGGACACGTGAAATTATGCGGAATCTGTTTTTTGAGCAGATACCCCGCAGGACAGTAGGCCAGCTTGTTCGATTCAATGTATTGTCAGAAGAGGAAGGAATCAACCGCTTAGAAGAGCTGGGCTTTCGTCCCCGTGATGCCGCGCTTCAAATTGAGCGTGAGAAATTCATCGGCGGTCAGGGTCCACGCGAGCTGACGAAAAGCGACATACTCAATGCTTTTGAGGATGGGGTAATTGATGAAGCCACAGCAATTAAACAATTGCAAGAGCTTCGATTCACCCCTGAAGCCATCGCTGTTCTAATATCTCAGTCGAAGCAGAACATCGAAGCCGATCAGGGCACGGTTACATTACCGCGTGATCGTGAAGCCGAGGAAGACGCGGTTTCAGGAATTAGGAAGGCGATCCTTAAAAGCCTCGAAGATGGAGCCGTCAGCAGAGGCGAAGCATTCGCACAACTCACCGAGCTTGGCTTCTCCAGTGAAGCAGCGAACGCATTAATTGACGAACGTTTGCTTCAACGCGAGCTTGATGATCGTGACTTCGTCGCCGGTGAACTTAAGGATATGTTCATCGAGCGGGTCATAGACGAAGCACAGGTTCGCGGCCGGCTACAGAACAACGGTTTCCGCAGTGAGGAAACGGATCGTCTGCTAACAAGATGGAAGCTTGAGCGAGAACGCCGCGAAAAGATCGACGCGAAGCGTGATGAGAAACCTAGTCGGACCACGCTTGAGGATTGGTTGAGCAAGGGTATTATTGGCCCGGACACGTTCGCGGACAGGATGGCAGACATTGGCTGGCAGGATGACGACATTGCCCTGTTTATGCAGGAAGTGATTATCGACAATCAAGGCTGAAATGGAGAACAACCAATGGCTGAAAGAAGCAGTCTCTTAGAGGAAACCGTGCAAGCTACCAAGAAACTTATCAACCGGAGGCAGGAACTTGAAAAAATTGAGCGACGTGCGAATGAGCGCCGAACTATCAGAGAAGCTCAAGCTTCGCAGAGCTTTAGCGGGGAGACAGAGCCATCCGACGAAACTTGACCCTTTGAATAGTGAGACTGACGCCGCTTTGTCGCTGTTTTTACCGCGACGCCATCCAACCGGTCGGCGTTTATTGCGCCACGAAACCCCTCCATCTGCGGGTAGTGCCAGGCGCCATCATCGCCGAGCGTGGCATGGGAAGGGACGCCCTTCGTTTTACCAGTTGACGCTGTTCGGTAGTCCTTCGCAGAAATGATATCGAACCACGATGTTGTCTGCTGCAATTCCAGCATACCAAGCGTCGAATCATCGAGCCAATCGGTCAGGTTGTCCAAGCCGGCTTGATCGACCAGCAATGAATCCGTATCCATGTAATACACGTGATCTTTTCCGGCGGTTTCAATCATCTGCCATAAATGCATCCGTGCTGCTGACGTAATCGTCGCTGATATGGCAGGAAAAGCATCACGCGCCTCTTTTCGGCCGACAACTTCCCAACCCATCCTTCCGATCACATAAGCCGCGTTCATGGTGCCTTTATCATAATTTACAACTTGGTTGTAGCCTTGCTCCATGAATTCATCAGGGGTGAATTGAACCCAGTCCTCTGAATACTGACCGAACTTGCCATAGAGTGAGTTGAGCAGATACTTTACCAATTGCTCGTAGATGGTGTTACCATTGTGCTTATGGTAATATCGCAGCTCATATAGCTCATCGAC
>CAYXQY010000294.1:0-3216 GCA_964466525.1 uncultured Planctomycetia bacterium | reverse complement strand
GTATAACCGGGTGTTCAGTTCGACGCCGGTCTGTTCGTCCAACCGTTCCGCCCTGATGACGGGGATGCACTCGACGAGCATTGACGCCCAGCACCATCGTTCGCACCCGAATGAAGGCATATATCTGGACGGTGATTATACGCTTCCGGAAGGGGTGCGGGTTCTCACGGACTGGTTACGACCCGCCGGATACACCACCGGGTTGATCGGAAGTCAGAAGAAAGACTGGAACTTCAACTACGATGGTCGGGCCGGAAAGGATCAGCCGTATGACACGAATAACCTGGACGAACTCCTTGACAGTGAACCGTTTTTTGCCCAGGTGCAGACATCAGAAACACACCGTGGTTTCCCGGGCCCGAAAAAAACGGATCCGGACGAGGTCAAACTGCCCCCTTATTACCCGGATCACCCTCTGTCCCGGAAGATCTGGGCGGGGTATTATGCCTCTATGCAGAAGGCGGACCAGAAGTTCGGAAACCTGATGAAAAAATTGAAGGAGGCGGGAGTCGCAGACAACACACTCATCATCGTGACCTCCGATCACGGGCGGGCCATGTTCCGGTCGAAGGACTATTTGTACGACAGCGGTGTGCACGTGCCGCTGCTGGTTCGCTGGCCGGAAACGATGGAGAAGCCGGCCTTTTACGAAGAAGGAGGCGAGGATGATCGAGTGATCAGCCAGATTGACATTGCGGCCACCACCCTGTGGGCGGCGGGCATACAGCCGCCGATGGTGATGCAGGGGCGCGTGTTTCTCGGAGAGCGTGCAAAACGGATGAACTCGCTGTTTACGCTTGAAGACGACGACCGTCCGGTGCATCGCCGTTACGCGTTTTCCGCACAGGCACGTTACGACGAAGCCGAAGCATGGACTCGATCCGTTCGTTCGGCGAATTATCGGTATATCCGGAACTGGCGTCCGGAACGACCGTATCTGCTGCGCAACGACTACAAGGAAAGGGCTTATCCGGAACGGGATCTTCTGCGCAAACTGTTTTTCGAAGGCGAACTGACGCCGGTACAGAAAGAATACCTGAAGCCCGATCGACCGGAGGAGGAGCTGTATTACATCCCCGACGATCCACACAACGTCCATAACCTCATCGATTCAAAGAAGAAACAGCACCGCCGCGCACTGGAACGGCTGCGCGCCGCGCTTGACACCTGGATGGTCGAAACCAACGATCAGCAGCGGTTTCCGGAACCGGTGTCGGCGTTGAGACGCCAGCACACCAAAGATGACGATCCAAACTGGAAAAACTACGCGGAAAACCATCCGGAACAATACCGTCGGTTCCGGAAGCTTCACAAATACTGGGATCGGGTGGACAACGACGATCAGAACACTGTTTATCAAGATCGGGTGTGGGGCGATGACTCGCCGTTCCCGATCAAGGAGCTCGAGGAGCCGATCGAACTCCCGGAGGACGTGGATCATCTCCTGGAAGGGTACGAGGAAGAGGCGGATTGACGGTCCGAAGGGAACGATGTCAGGGAGGACCACGACGGGTCCGGTCGATGGGATCCGAGGAGGGCGGGGAACCCGATAGCGTCGGGCCGTATGTCGTGCGGCCTGTATCACAGGTGGCAGGGGCTCCATTACGAAACCGGGGAGGGCGCCGGGACCGCTTTTGCGGTTCCCCCCGGGCGTCTTCGAGGCCTGGAATTACGGCCCTCTGCTCTCAGAAAATACCCGTACATTGGCCGAATGAAACCCGGCATTTTGCAGCGAATGGACCCTTGGCTATTTCGTTCTCCCCGAATGCCCGGAAGTATATATCGTCAGGAACACGCTGTTGCATGGGCCTCCCTGCTGTCGATCCATCTTTTTCTCATCCCCCTCTGTGAACGTTCTTCTACATCCACCGTATTGCGTGGCTTTCCGCAGTGATCATCCCGGATTTCGTCTGGTCTTCGGGAGGTTCCCTGTGCGTCCGGATCCTCCGTAATTTACTCAGGGTTACGGGAATGGTTGTTATAGATCTTGTTTTCCCGCAAAAAAGATCGCCAAAATTCGTTGGTGAAAGGCCCGGCAAGAATAGAATGGGCGGACGGGGTATTTGAATCTTCCGTCTGTTCAGTCGCCTGGATTGTGATAATATATTTGTGTATGTGCCAGTGTGAGTTGTCACACCGCGATACATTTCCTTCAATGTTCATACCCCGGAATCCTTTCAGACGAGGTGCAGTGAAAATGCACACAGAAAAATTTTCATTCCGCATCCACATTGCAGTCGTCCTGACCTCCATCTTGCTCGGTTTCGGATTGCCAGGTTCAGCTCAGCCGGAGACGGGTGACGGAGATCGGCCCAACATCGTTTTCATTCTAATTGATGATCTTGCCTATGAGGCGATGGGGTTCACAGGACGATATCCCTTCCTGAAGACCCCGAACATCGACCGGCTTGCGAGGGAAGGCGCTCAAATGACGAACGCGTTTGTCACGACGTCTTTATGTTCCCCTTCGCGTGCCAGCTTCCTGACCGGGATGTACGCCCACCGGCACAACGTACGCACAAACATGGGAACGGAGCTCGACCCGGACCTGCCGACGTTCCCCAAACAGTTACAGAAAAATGGCTATAACACGGCGTTCGTCGGAAAATGGCACATGGGACGAACGTCCGATCCCCGACCGGGGTTCGATTACTGGCTGAGTTTCCGGGGACAGGGAGACTATTACGATCCCCGGCTGAACGAGAACGGCCGCATCTTCCACCCGGAAGGGTACATGACGGATCTGCTGACCGACTACGCGAACGACTGGCTGGAAAAGCAGATGGATACGGAAACTCCCTTCCTGCTTTTCCTCTCTCACAAAGCGGTTCACGGTCCCTTCAAACCGGCCCCACGGCATCGAAACGCACTGGATGGAAAAGAAGCTCCGAAACCCGAGAACTTTGAAGATGATTACGCGGATAAACCTCGCTGGATGCGCCGTGCGGAAAAGTACGGGGGAAAACGCAATAAATGGAAACAAAGCGAGGGAAAACCGGTTCCGGACCGGGTCGATCCGGGGAACTGGCATGGAGGAAACATGAATTATTTCGAATCCCTTCTGTCGGTGGATGACAGTGTCGGTCGCGTTATGGAGACCCTGAACGAGATGGAACAGCTAAATAACACCCTCCTCGTTTTCACGTCGGACAACGGGTTTTTTCTCGGTCGTCACCACCGGGGGGACAAACGCCTGGCGTATGAATCCTCCATTCG
>CAYXQY010000293.1:0-3234 GCA_964466525.1 uncultured Planctomycetia bacterium | reverse complement strand
GGTACGACATCCGTGATATGGGATCGGTCCAGTTCCAGAGCTGACTGATGTGCTCTTTCAGTCTATCCGTTGCCATTTCCAGGGACCGGATTTCTTTTGCTGATTGACCAACCCAGAGTTACGGCGTTGTTCTTCTGAGGGTGCGGATATGGAATGACGATTATACGACATTCGACGAGGGTCTTCGAACGTGAATGTCCGCTCAGAGGCCGGAGAGCAGCACATCTTGTTAAATCAAAAGTGGATTAAGATAAGTAAATCTCCTTCAGTCCCACCTCAACTGTCGAGGGAAAATACTCATATTGGCTGGAACTATCCAGGTCGTGATTCATACTATGTCTTTCTTTATAAAAAATGATTAACATAAATTTCAGAGGAGGTGATGATATTCGTACCGGCTCCGTAATGCCATTGAGACCTCCGTTCGTATGGTTCAAGAACAACAATCTCATCTTCCCCATGAGCAACGAATGTGAAAATTCATCATTTAAGACGAACTGCAGGAATGGTCCACGCAATGGCCAGGAAGGGGCCAGTCTCTTGAACTGTCTAATGCATACGGTTCTCTATTCTTTTTTCTTCATCCTTGGTCTCCTTGTCTTTTCCTCATGTCCCCTGACGGATTCGACGTACGACGAGCGAAAAATCTGGCAGACAGTGACCGCGACGATTCTGAAAAGCAACGTGGCCATACGAAAACAAAAGGATCGCCGCCCTTACTGGTTTCAGGTGGTGTATGAGTACGAATTAAACGGTACTACACATCGTTCCGACACCTACCGAGAGGATTATCGGGGTGATAAGGAATTCTCCAGGGCCCAGGAGCGGGCAGAGCACTTTGAACCGGGGCGTACCGCGGTGGCTTACGTTCATACCAACCAGCCCAGGCAAGCCGTTCTGCAACAGAAGGAGTCGGATCCACCCACACTTCTGCTGGCATCCTTCGTTTGTTTCCTGATTAGCATCGTTGGATTCCTCTATATTTGGACCCACCACTTCCGAGGGTTTTCGGCATTGCTTGATCGAGTCCATGAGCGAATCGAACAAGCCTTCATACGGATCAAACCGTATCTGGCCATGATTGCAATGTGCTCTTTTGTGATCCTGGGTTTTTACTTTCTATACATTGAAACAATCCGTCCTTATATGCAGATCCAGAGGGCTCAAAACTGGAATCCGACCCGGTGTCAGATTGAATTTAGCAGGGTTCGTGTCCATTTGAAAAGAGATTCGGATTCCTCAAGATCCTATAGCGCGGACGTTGTCTACCGATACAATGTCGAGGGGAAAACACACCGATCAGATCGTTTATCGTTTGAATATGGAACCCGGTCCGATCGGGCGGAATGTCAGCGTATCGTGGAGGATTATCCGGAAGGCAAAACCGTCACCTGTTACTACAACCCGGACAAACCGTCCGAATCCGTCATCCACCGATCCTCCATTGGAAATTTCTGGCCCGGACTTCTGCTGCCTTTGTTTTCCATCCTCCTGGGGTTCGGTGAAATGGCTATTGTCATCCTTAAGCTTGACAGGTAAGCAGAAGCCTTTTTGAGGCATGTGCCACGATTTACGATCTGGATCGAAAACCAGAGGTTCGGGTTATCCGTCTTCGTGGAGATCGAGTTTTTGTCACTTCTTAATGTGCCCCGTTCGAAGTCGGTCACACGAAACACTGAATCGCCCACTACCGCTTAGGATTTTTCGAACGTCCCAAAAGCGAGCAATATCCCATCGTAGATCAGACCGATTCCGAATAAACCCATCGTACCCATATACAGAACACCGGTGATGATCCGGTTCGTATAAAAACGATGAAGCCCGAAAGCACCGCCGAAGAAATAGAGAAGCACAAGTGTAATCAAGTGAGCGTCGGACTTACCGATTTCCCGGCTATACTTTTCATAAACAAGATGACGGGTCAATGTCCATGTGGCAAATGTCAGGGAGGCCAGGACCAAAATCATGAAGAACTCACTTCTCATATCGTATATCAGCTGGAAAAAGCCTTGATCGCCTGGAGTTAGGAATAAGATTGATGGTATGAGAGCTGACAGAGCAAAAATAGATCCGGCCAAAAAGAACGTGGGAGGAACGGCCCAGAATGTTGCTATAATTTTATGGCACACTTCAATGAAAGCATTTCTGGCCCGAATACCGAATATTATCAGGAATCCTGCTATATACGTTAAAACAAAGCCCACATCATTTTCGAAGGAAGGAATTTGAAGATCCCCAAAAGGCGTATATGCCAACACAATTAACGCCACTCCCGGCAATATCCAACGTCTATCGGCATACAGATTCGTGCTGTAATACAGCTGATCCGCTTTCTTACCCCGTACCGAGACATTGCGGAGCAACGTAAAGAAACGAACAATCGTTTTTGACATCAGCCATCCGGGGGTCAGCAGTAACGTCAGGATACGCTGGAATCCGTGTTCGGTTTTGGCCAGCCGGAAGGGATGGTTCAGTAAAGGATTCGGAAGGTTGTATCGGTCCGGGTTCTCCACTGGATAAATGACGAAACTGACGAGGAAATAGATAAGCACCGAGCCCAGCAGGATCAGCCAAGTGTGCACCGGTAGAGCAAGGTACAAATTCCAGAAAACCCATCCCAGAAGCCCGTTCGGAATCATGAACTGAACCAGTACCTCGAATCGTGATTTCCGGCGCTTCCGTTCGACCTGTCGGGTCGGCGAATCCGGCTTACTGAAATCTTCCGGATTGTACCCCTCGTAAAACCAGTCGATGAAATCCATTGCTGTTAAAGGTTGGTCTTGGTATGAAGGTGAGGAACTGACGCGGGTCGGAATTAACTCCCTTGGCGGATTGTTACCATCGGGCATTCTTCGTCATAATTCAATCAGTTCGAATCCGGAATTCGATCATCTTCTTGAACGGTTTGTCGGAGGGTTTTTTAATTTCTTTTCCGGCCAAATACGTCAATCGGTGGGCTCTCCGTGCAGTACAGACCAGATTTTCAGCAGGGCCTCCACATTTTCGTCCCGAACCATCCGAGCGATCTTTCAAGACCATACATCCGATCCGGATCGTCGTTCTGCGTCGTACCGTTCGCTTGCTATACAGCTCACTTGAAAGGTGTTTCGATTCATTAATGCATGAGGGCGTTCCAGAAGTATTCCCGCTACCAAGATAAGCATATCAGTACTATACCGCAGGGCTTTCTCGTAGTCCTCGGGGGTCCATTCTGTTTCACCTTTTCCGGTAAGG
>CAYXQY010000292.1:0-3238 GCA_964466525.1 uncultured Planctomycetia bacterium | reverse complement strand
GGAGGAACCGCTCTGGGAAAACTTCACTTCGATCCACCGCATCGGTTTTCGGAGGATCTGGATCTGGTTCAGCTGGAACCGGGTCCGATTAAAGAGTCGATTCAAAAGCCGTTGCTTCACGACGTGATGGAGGAGTTGCCTGTTGAACTGGCAAAGTATGGATCGGGGGAAAACGGTTACAGTTACTTTTTCGACTTTGACGTTAGAGATCCAGTTGTTGAAAAGAGAAGACTGAAGATTGAGATTAATACACGTGAGCATTTCACGATTCTTGATCCGGAATATCATTCGTACGGAATCTCAACCGATTGGTACGAAGGAGAGACCGAAATCCGTACGTATCAGCTAACGGAAATGATAGCTCACAAACTGATAGCCCTTTATGATCGTAAAAAAGGGCGGGATTTATTCGACCTCTGGTACGTCACCCGGGAAGAGCTGGTATCACCCGAGGAGGTCCGTTCCTGTTACAATCAGTACGTGCTGGAAACACGGGATGCCGGCCGCATATCTCGTGCGGAGTATGAACGGAACCTATCTCGTAAAATGAATGATCCGACATTTCGGGAGGATGTTGACCCGTTGATTGCATCCGGCATCGATTACGACGTAGATGAGGCTGTATTTGTTGTTCACGAGCACTACATTCAGCCGATGAAAGGAGATGTCTATCAAGGAGCTGACAACCTCTTCAAAACATGAAGGAATGGGGATCTTCTGAAATTTCGTATCCACTGTCCGTTTCCTTTCGGAGGGAAATCAACAGGTGCGCTTTTTACTACACCGGGAGTGAAGATATACGTCCGGAGTTCATCGTCGTCTTCAACAGGAGGGGGCCGGTTGGTACGGTGAAGATGGAATATGACGAGGAGGTATGTCAGTATCATGAGACCGACTTACAGCCTCCAGTCGAAAAAGGTAGTTAATTCAATCGTTCAATCCTCGTCGAACTTCAGCAGTTCCCACGCCTCCATATCAAGCGCGGAGGCTCACTTGTCCAATGTTTCCAGGCCTGGTCCCTGTTTGTTTCGTTCGACCTTATCGAGTGTTGTGCGGTGAATCCCCCCTTCGGACCAGCTTCTTCTGAGAGCACCCCTTTTCGTTTCGGAGCCTTCCTGCACTGACCGAGATGGACGACCCGTGAGGGGTTCGTAGTGAATGTTCGGGACAAGAGGTATGATGAAGCTCGAATTTTCGGGGGGGATCTGGTAAAGTTTCCTTACGTTGATTTCTCGTCAGTATAACGCTCCATTCCGACGATCATTCAGATGTCATTTGAGGACGTGTCCCCGGAGGAAAACCCGGACCAGTGTCTCCAGCGGTTGTTTGACGAGTACTGGCAGTTTACCCTTCACGAAAACCCCATACTGGCCACCCGGTTTGGTGCTCACCACTACGACGAACGGCTTCCCGAAAAGGACCCGGACGCGTTTGAACGTCGGTACGAGAAAGAGTCGGAATTCCTGTCCGGGTTGCGGGAGGTGCCGAAAGAAAAGGCGACGGACGAATATCAGTTGAACTACGAGCTGTTCGATCGCATTCTGCAGTGGTCCGTTCGGGAGTACGAGCTGGGGGTGCATTACATGCACTTCAATCAACTGTTCGGGTGTCCGCTCACGCTCCTCCAGCTTCCCCTTCAGATTCCGCTTGAAACGGTGGAGCACCACGAAAACTACATAACGAGGTTGAGCAAGGTTCCGTCTTTTGTGGAGGACCATATCGAACTGCTGTCCCGGGGAATCGAAGAAGGATTTGTACAACCGGAGGTTGCGCTCGAGGGGGTCGAAGAACAACTTCTGCGTCTCGCGCGAACGGAGCCGGAGGACAGCCCGTTTTACGGGCCGTTTCACGAACTTCCAGGCTGGATATCCGACGATAAACGCGGGAGCCTGAAGGAGGAGGCACAAACGGTTATTTCGAACGCCGTTATTCCTGCGTTTGATGACTTCCTGACGTTTTATCGCGATACGTATTACCCTGCGGCCCGGACTGAGATTTCCTGTGAGACACTACCGGACGGTGAACGATATTATCAGTTCTTGGTTGACAAATTTACGACCAGCCACCTCAGTCCGGAGGAGATCCATGAACTCGGGAAGCAGGAGGTGAATCGTCTGACGTCGGAGATGGAGCAGGTCGTAACCTCCGTTGATTTTGACGGGACGGTGCAGGAGTTCGCGGACGCCATTCGATCCGACGAGCGGTTTTACGTCGATGAACCCGAAGAGCTCCTTCGACGATACCGGGACATCTGCAAACGGATGGACGCGGAGCTTCCCAACCTCTTCGGCCACCTGCCCCGGGCCGAGTACGGGGTTCGGCCGATGCCGGAGGAGTCGGCGGAGGACGCAACGTCGGCGTACTATCTGCGACCGTCTGCGGACGGTCGAACCCCCGGATGGTTTATGGTCAACACGTACGACCTGGACAGCCGTCCGACGTTCGAGATGGAAGCACTGGCTCTGCATGAGGCGGTTCCCGGACATCACCTTCAGATTGCACTGCAGCAGGAACAGTCCGGATTGGTCGACTTTCGGCGGGTCGCTACCTTTATGGGGTTTACGGAGGGATGGGGGTTGTACGCCGAAAAGTTAGGGACGGAAGCGGGGTTCTACAACGACCCGTACGCCGAATTCGGCCGGTTGTCCTTCTCGATCTGGCGGGCGGCCCGGCTTGTGGTCGATACGGGGATCCACCATTTCGGGTGGGAGCGCGAGGAAGCCGTGAACTATCTTATGGATCATACGGCGCTGACCCGTACGAACGTGGAATCGGAAGTGGATCGATACATCGCGATGCCGGCTCAGGCATTATCGTACAAAATCGGGGAGCGAAAAATTCTCGAACTGCGTGCAAAAGCACAGCAGGAACTCGGTGATCGGTTTTCGATTCGGGATTTTCACGATCACCTGCTGGGGGCCGGGACCATGCCGCTGGACATGCTCGACCGGCGCATGAAGGAATGGATCGAGGATCAGAAGAGGGACATGAACGACGGAACAGACGAATCGGAATGACCGCTGACATCCGTGGGCGTTAAGGGATTCATAGGATTCATAGTAGGTGGTCGAAATTCCGTGGTGAAGGAAAAATTATTGATCCGAATGCGAAAGCTTGGATGTTTTTCGGTGTGCCACGGATTTGAGATCCGCAATCAGGTGTTTCGATCATATCGTGATGTTTGCAGTCTGATCGTAATGTCAACGGCATGGAGCGTTCCATGCGATCCATTCCCTCG
>CAYXQY010000291.1:0-3244 GCA_964466525.1 uncultured Planctomycetia bacterium | reverse complement strand
CTCAATCTGTGAAAGATTGCCAGCCATCGCATCAAACATGTCCGAAGCAGCTTGAGCTATTCCAGCGATAGCATTATCAGCTTCCTCGAAGGATGTCGCATCCTGAATCTCATCCTTCAGGTCATCAAGCGTGTCATGATTTGTAGATGCTACGCTTTTTAACCCTTCTAATGATGAGCGAATATCCTGAACAGCGTCCTGAAACTCATCAGGATCAATCTTTTCGCCGGATTGTGTCTCTGACACAATGCCGACGAGCTGACTGTCATCAATCTGAGACATGCATCATTACTTTCAATTCTGCTTCTTCCTCTCACGCCGCCCACCTTCGAACGCTCCGAGAATCGCCCCTGAGACTGCCGCGACAATCTCCACAATCAAGCGGAAATCCTCGCCGATGCCCAGCACGGCAGGTGCTTGCATTACGCCGACAGTCCCGGCGATGATTCCGCCGAGCGGACCGAGCGACATTAGCTCAGTGATGCTGAAACCCTTAATTTTCATGATTACTCCTCGAAACTGTATGCGATGGCTTCGATGTCAAGATTAGGACCGGCCAGATTGGTCAGGACGCGAATCTTGCGTGCGGTGAACCACGTTCGCAAGTATGAGCTAAACCGCGGGTTCGTCCCATCGTGCGTCATCGTCAGCTCACCGAAATGGTGGCCGATCACGTTATCGTCAGCGTCAAGAAACTCGATTTCAGAATCAGAATCAATGACCCTGATATCCCAGTAATCGACGCGATCAATCGACGATGGCGACTCAATCTGACCTGCTGAAACTCCGAACTTCTCAAAACCCGTAGCTTTTGAAAGATCAGGCGGACCGACCGCGAGCCGGCCACCATGTTCCGCCGAGATGGGTTGCTGCGATGATCCGTCCCACCCGAATGTCAGCGACCAGTTTCTGTGAACAATCCGGCCGAGCGCAAGTGTGTAAGGTGAATCAGGTTCAAGATCGAAGACAGCATAAGGAACGGCTGTCTTGACCTGTTGGAGAGGCGCACGACCGCCCCTTGCTGACCGCTGGCGGGCGATCATGTCCTGCATCGATTCGGGCGGTTGATCCTCTGGTGGTCCGGCGCCTTCACCCATCTATTACCTCAAATCAAACTGGTATGCAAGAATGCGAACCGAACCTGAACCATCAAGATCACTCTGATGGTATACCTTATTAGCGCTTCCCCAGATTCTGGCGTAGCTGCCAAACAGCTTATTCGTTCCATCATGAGTTATGATGGGATCAGGAACAAACCGAAAGATACGGTTGCCGCCGGAATCCTCGAACGACAGCAACGGAACACACTCACTGCTATAAATCACCCAGAAGTGAGCCGGACCATCGAAACCCGGATCGAAACGAAGAAGCGTCGGCGCCGTTCCGTTGGCTTCATCCTTTATACGATCAAAACCGTTCGGTCGTGTTACCAGATACCCGTGACGATCAACAACCGCCGGACGAAGATAATTACCATCGTAACCCGCAATCAGCGACAGGTTACGCTGATAGTCCCCGATGATGCTGGCACGATCCGCACCAACATCATCAGTGTCGAGGCCTGATAGCTCAAGCGGCGTTTTAATGGGTTGCTTTTCAGCCATTCAATGGTTCAATCAAACTTCCGAATCTTCCTCATAGAACAGCGTAATGTGCTGATTGTTACTACCACCCCCACTAAAATCCTCGAAGCCAACCGAGAATGTTTCGCCCGGTCGAAGGTCACGCTCAATCGGGATCATCATCTGATCGAATTGAGCCGTGTTTACACCAACCTCGACAATCCGCGTTTGCTCGACCAAGCCAAGCAGAAACACGTCACCCGGCGATTGTGCATACAAGCCCTTGAGCCTGCGGTTGATGCCTTGCCTGCCAGTCAAAATATCAGTAGTAGCTACCGCATTGGCCTGTGTGTCAAGACGAACCGTCTTACTTCGCATCCCCATGATTCAATGTCTCCGTTTTCGTTCAGCTGCGGAATACGTCAAACAGCAAGCCAACTTTGATATCACCCGCCGCAAGGTCGCCGCCAGTGTTGTTTTCCTGTACCGTGGCTCGAACATTCATTTCCTCACCAGAGGGAAACTCAATCGGCGGATCGAACACTTCGATTCGATGACCGTAACCATCGCGAGAAACATCAATCCGCGAAGCATCGGCCCCGTAAACCGGCGTTGAACCACTCACGGATTGGTCGCCGACGAACAGCATACCATCAAGCGACTGATCGAACAGCTCGCGGCGGTCCTTAAGAAACTTCAAGCGTGTCGTATGCTGGGTATGATTGCCACCACCATCACCACGACCAATCGGCCCACCAAACAACGCAAGCAGTTGCATTGTGGTTCGAGCCGGCACTTCTTCGCCACCGGGAAACGCGGGAAAGATATCGTCAAGATCGCTTTGATCGAGCGAGACATCACCACCAGCCGTGACAGCAGCCGAATTGCTAATCTGCTGGAATAGCCGATACGTGCTGGATTCACTGCCGTTCGGCTCGTCTGCGCGGACATCACCCTCATCGTAACGATCATAGATCACTTCGATGAATCGTGAGCCGCCCGGATCGCTGACTTCGAGCGTCTGACCGCGCGCAACAGGAATCACCGGATGCATTCCCATTGCATGGAGCTTGTCTGTCAGTGAAGTCGTCTGAGACGCAAGAACCGTGCCCACGATGTTCCACGCGGAAGGTTCATTGAATTGAAGAACCCGCGTTCGATCAACAGTCACGTCAATGTTTAGTCCAGCGGTTACCGTGTGATAGACGTTGATCTTTCGAACACGGTAAGACTCATTCGCTTGTGCTTGAAGCGTGAGCTTGCTCCCGCCCGTCGTCGTTGCTACAAGACCCTGACCTTTGAGGGACATAACGCAGTCTCCATCGTCTGAATGTAGAAAACCCTATACGACAGTCTCCCATCGTATAGGGCTGAGGGACGGCTTACTGCTGAGAAGCAGGGTTAAATTGGAATTGCGACATCCCCTTCACCTGCTCAGTCATCCGACGGATGTTGTTTTGCAAGCTATCAGATGGAATCTGATTGAGCTGCCTGTCGATCTGCTGCTGAGCACGTTGTCGCTGACGATGGAATTCCTGAATCTGAGTCTGGGCAGATTCGACGCCCGGAGCGATGCGATCGGCCTTGTCCAGTGTCCGCTGCTTCCATTGATCCATCGACACAGCGCGCAACCGCTGAGCAACCTTGCCGGAACGGACGGCTTCCTGAAAATTAGCCTGCAT
>CAYXQY010000290.1:0-3329 GCA_964466525.1 uncultured Planctomycetia bacterium | reverse complement strand
CACACGTTTACCAACAATTTTCCCCCGATGCCGGAAATCGGCCTGACCCCCACAGCGGCCACCGTCAACTGGACGGCCTGGACGGTCGCCATCGTGCTGCTGGTGTCGCTGTTTTTCATCGTGTTTTACACGCTGGTTACCTTCGAAGACCCGCCGGAACTCCCGCAACTGGAGCGCGAACAGGGCAAACCGCTGGCGTTTCTGCAGAAGGTCACCCTGATCCTGCTGGCCGGGTGCGCCCTTATATACGTCGTGCAGACGCTGGCGGGAGGATACCTGGCCAACGCGTACGTTACACGGGACAGTTTCTACGGCCTCTTTGCGTTTTTCGGGCTCGAGCGGATGCGCGTAATGCCGTTCCGGGCGGTCCGCGCGGTTCACACGTCCACGGCGGTGATCTGGATCGTCGGGATGTGGATGTCCGGCAGCCTGTACGTGTCGTTCCAGCTTGGTGGAAAGGAACAGGACTGGCATCGGCCCGTAACGTACGCCTCCATGGCGATTCTGGTACTGTCGGTCATTGGTACACTTGTCGGCGTATACCTGAGCACGCTGGGGGTGACCGGGGAGTACTGGGCACTGTATGGAACGGAGGGCACGGAGTACCTGGAAATGGGACGGTTGTGGCGGTACGGCATCGGCGCCGGATTTGTTGCGTGGACCGTGGTGCTTACGTCCGTACTGTGGAACGCGGACGTGCGCTGGCAGAGTTTTCTGAATCTTCTCATGATCAACGGCCTCGGCATCACGGCGGCGTTTTTTGCCAGTTTCATGTACAGTCCGGACAGCCACTGGGTGATCATTGACTTCTGGCGCTGGTGGGTCGTGCACCACTGGGTGGAGGGCATTTTCGCGTTCTTTCAGTTGCTGGTGCTGGGCTGGTTTTTCGCCGGACTGAACCTGGTGACCCGTCAGGAAGTAACAAAAAGCCTCTACATGGAGGGAGCACTGATCCTGCTGGCCGGGTTCCTGGCGGTGGGCCACCATTTCTGGTGGGTCGGGGAACCGTCGGTCTGGATTGGCGTGGGGAGTGTGTTCAGCACGCTGGAGGTGGTACCGCTGTTCATGCTGGTCGTCTCCGCGCTGCACACGATCACCGTACAGAACCGGGAACAGACGGCGACCGTGCACCGGTTGCCCCTGTACTTCTTCCTGGCCTCCGCCTTCTGGCAGTTTATCGGGTCCGGCGTGCTCGGCCTGCTCATCAACTTTCCCATCGTCAACTACTACGAGCACGGAACCTTCCTGACCGTCGCGCACGGCCACGCATCGTTTCTCGGAGCGTTCGGGTTCCTCGCGCTCGGGCTTCTTGTCTACTGCTTCCGGCACGCCTTTCCGAACGACTTCAACACCCGCAAGCTGTGGTGGGGGTTCTGGCTCATGAACGCCGGGCTGTTTCTCATGGTGTTCCTGTCGGTGACGCCAATCGGGATTGCGCAGATGATGGAGGTGGTTAAAAACGGCTACGCCTCCGGCCGTTCCGTCGCCTTCTACGAGGGCGAATGGATCAAGTTCTTCAACAAGCTCCGCATGCCCGGAGACGCCATGATCATTGCCGGTGCCGCACTCTACGCGTACGTCTTCCTGAAAGGCGTCCTGACGACCGACCTGCTTCCGTCATTGCTCGGTAGGACGGAACTCGGCTCCGGCCGTTCGAACGAAATGTAAACCAGAAGAATTTTCGTCGGTGCCTGCTGACTTTGCTTTTCAGGGTGGTTCTTGCGGAAGAAACCCGTCCCCGGAACCGGTGTGAGCACAAGGCCATACCGGTCTCCCCATTCCATCAAATCCGGTTAAATCAATCGGGGGATGTGATATACTGGGTATGAGCCCCCGTAGTTTCTCGAATTGACGTTCTTCGATGGCATGTCCTTTCCCGACGCGGCCAGCCGGGAACTGCTTTCGAAACACTGGGGACACGACGCGTTTTATCGGTTTCAGGAAGAAACGATCTCCTGCATTCTGGACGGACGCGACACCCTGACGGTCATTCCGACGGGCGGGGGGAAGTCGCTGTGTTACCAGTTTCCCGCCCTGCGCATGGAAGGTACGGCACTGGTCATATCGCCGCTTATCTCCCTGATGCAGGACCAGGTGGACTCGCTCAATCAGCAGGGCATCCGTGCGGGGTGTCTGAACTCGTCCCGTTCCCCTTCCGAACGGCGTTCCATCCTGCGGCACCTGGACGAGGGGAAACTGGACCTGCTCTACATTGCGCCCGAACGGTTTGAGCGGGAACACATGCGAAAACAGCTTGAGGGAATCACGGTTCCATACGCGGTGGTCGACGAGGCCCACTGCATCAGCCACTGGGGGCACGATTTCCGTGAGAGCTACCGCAACCTCGACCTGATCAAGCGGACCTTTGAGGAAACGTCCGTGCATGCGTTCACCGCCACCGCCACGCCGAACGTACAGAAGGACATCGTCCGGCAGCTATGCATGGAGGACCCGAAGGTGCATGCGGGGGACGTGGACCGGCCCAATCTGACGTACCGCGTCCGGCGGCGGTCCGGGTTCCGCCGCCAGCTCCGGAAACTGCTGAACCGGCACGAGGGGGAAGCCGGAATTGTCTACTGTTTGCGGCGGGACGACGTGGATCAGATCACCGAACACCTGCACGAGAACGGTATCGACGCGCTGCCGTACCACGCCGGCATGTCCGACCGGACACGGGAAGAACATCAGGACCGGTTCATGTCCGGACAGGCCGACCTCGTCGTGGCCACCATCGCCTTCGGCATGGGAGTGGACCGGTCAAACATCCGGTTTATCATCCATGCCGCCATGCCAAAAACACTCGAACATTATCACCAGGAAACCGGACGTGCGGGTCGTGACGGGCGGCCGGCCAGTTGCTACCTGTTCTTCTCCGGAGGGGACTACGGCACCTGGAAAAGCATCCTGTCGGACTCGGACAACCGGGACGTGATGGTGGACAAGCTGAACCGAATGTACCGGTACTGCACGCAGCCGCAGTGCCGCCACCGGGTGCTCGTGGAATATTTCGGCCAGTCCTGGAGCGACAAAGGCTGCGAGGCCTGCGATTACTGCCTGGGCGAACTGGATCCGGTCGACGATCCCCTGATCATCGGCCAGAAGATCCTCTCCTGCATCGTCCGCGTAAATCAGTCATTCGGCGCTCAGCACGTGACGGACGTGCTGAAAGGCAAGCGCACGGACAAGGTCGAATCGTGGAACCACCGGGAACTGTCCACGTTTGGTCTGATGGACGACCGCACCCATTCGTTCCTCCGACACATGATCGACCAGCTACAGGGACAGGGATACGTCGAACGGACCGGACGGTACCGGACCCTCTCCGTCAC
>CAYXQY010000289.1:0-3368 GCA_964466525.1 uncultured Planctomycetia bacterium | reverse complement strand
CGGCGTAATGAACTGGAAACCGGGTGATCCCAGGACTTCGATGCTTCCGTCGGTCAGAGCCGTTGCGTTAAGTTCGCCGATGCCGTAAAAGCGCCAGGGTCCAAGCGTCTCATTGTTTCCGCCCAGCAGTGTGTAGGAGGCGGCGACGTCCCCGCGAATCTCATCATCACTGTCGAGGCCGTCACCTGTATTGGTCTTATACAAAACATCCCAGTCGAGCCACCAGTTCTGCTCCTGGTGCGTCCAGACCGTGCCCACGATTGGATCCCCACTTTCGGACGAGAATGGCTCGTCGTAGGTAGGCACCTAAACGCCCCCGATAGCTGCCCAGCGGGTGGTCTGTCCGGGTTGGTCCTTCTGATAGAAACGGTATTTCGCAAGCACCGGGATATCGGCAATGCCGGACTCGTCCAGTTGAGCTCCCGTAGCTCGTATATCGACCTCCTGATGGACGAACGGCACCGTTGTGAGAAACGTCAAATCCGACGTCACGCCATGAACGACCGTAACCGGGATCAGGTTCAGCGTCACTTCACGATCGGCGGGCGTGGGGTCAATGTCGAACTCCGAAACACGCCACTGTGTACGAACAATTGTGCCGTCCTCCGGCGGTGTCAGAGCGACGTCAGTATTCAGACCACCACCAAAAACAGGCGAGACGAGTACGAGCATCCACAGCATGCTGAGAATGAATCGCACGTTTCGCATCGTTACCCTCCTGAATGGAACCTCATTGACCTGTACGCACCTCAAGAACAATTACCCGATTCTGGGTGATGTCCGTAGCATAAACTTGTTCACCGCCAGGTCCCACGGCGACCATGTTCGGCGTGTGAAACCCGTTTCCGGGAGATGGCATGTCCCAATCCGTCACGAAGTTGCCCTGATTGTCGAGCATAACCATTCGGTGGTTCGCACTGTCGGCCACATGAATGAACCCTTCTGGTCCCGCGGCAACTCCGGTCGGTACGTTGAATCCGTTTGCCCGATTGTTCGGTCGGGGCCAGAGCCAGAACAGGTGCCAGCCCCATGCCGCCAGGGGGTTTCCCGACGACGTGTAACGCTGTATGCGGTAGTTGTACGCATCGGCAACAAGAATTTTCCCATTCGGCCCGATCTCAACATCCGTGGGGTAATCTAAATCTCCAAGTTGCCATTGCCCGGGTTGGCCCACCGTGTGAACGAACTGACCGTCTGATGTGAAGACCTTCACGAATCTATTCATAAAATCGGCGACGAACACGTGGCCCTGTTTATCAATCGCCAGTCCGTTTGGACTGCGGAACTGTATATTGCCCGCTCCGGCAGTTCCCCACTCTCGACGAAACTCACCGCCGTTGGTGAATTTCTGAATACGGTCCTGCATGTAGTCGGCAACGTAGACGTTGTCGTCCGGGCCGACCGCGATGCCCGTCGGGCGCTGAAATTGACCGGTTCCATCTCCTTTTGTTCCGAACTGACGAACTAATTCGCCGTTCCGGTTAAAGATGACCACTCGCTGGTTGCCCGCATCCGTTACCAGCACATTGCCATTGTAAGGATCGACGGTAATTGCGAAGGGCTGATTAAGCGACTGATCACCGGCAATTTCCCAGGAGTCCACCTGGTGGTACGATGCTTGCTCAGCGGATGTGCCCAGGCCCCAGCCGAACAACAGATAACCCGCGAGACAAAACAGCAGCAGAACACCACACGCTGCTCCGATCCACATCCCCGTTTTCAGGATGCGATTGGTCATCACTTTTTCTCCCAATCACGAGCTTCCTTAACCGACAACGTGTGCGAGTGCGTAACCGTAAAACCGGCCTGTGTCACCGCGTTCCGAATGGCGTCCATATCGGGTTCTGCGGTGCCGGTCCAGACGAGGGCCTGATCGTTCTCGACGTCCGCCTCAACATGAATGACCTGGTTGAGTTTGCTGATCTGTTTGGTCACACGGGCCACGCAGTTCTCGCAGACAAGCTTGTCCATTCGAAGAACTACCATCGTTTTAAAGTCTCTCGGTTGCCATGAATACAACCGGAGGTGATCCGACGTTCCCTCGATGGAGGTTCCCCGTATTTTCACCTTCGTGGAGGTATTCTTCTTTTGATCGTTCTTCTTGTTCATCTCCTTCAAATACCGTCTCAGCCGTTCGAAACTGAGCTTACGGTCCACACGGGTTGCGGCCACCAGGGTCCGTGCGTTCTTTGACCCTGAAGCCACAAACTGAACCTTCGTCTGGTCGTTGTCACTGATAAGCCGGGCCGTGCCGGAGAGCGTTTTCTGTTTTGCCTTCTTCTTTTTCGCCTGGTTCCTGTCCTCCGTACCGTTCTTCACGTCGATGGTGCCGGGGGTAAAGCCCGCCTTCCTGACCTGTTCGCGGATCGCTGATCTGTCAACCGGTACATCCGATTTCCAGTCGAAGCTGACCTGACCTTTTTCCACGCTGGCCTCGTAGTTCGGAGATGCCGGTACGGCATCCAGGGTTTTGATCCGTTTTTCCACGTTATACGTGCAGAACGGACAGGCCATGCCGTCCACCTGCACAGTCACGCGTTTCCCGGGAGCCGAAAACGCTTTCGTGCCGGAGAAAACGACGAGCAATACAAGAAGCGCTCCAAGAATCGTGGGTCGATCCTTTTGCACACGCATGATTGTTCCTCCGTGTATAGATTTCTATGGTTGCGAACGAGAGTTGGTCTTAACTGGATTCAAGAGCATGATAAATCTAAACCCTACGTAAGAGTTCAAGCGCTTTCTTTTGTGCCTCTTCTCAAGATGTATGTACATGGCTGTTATCTATAAGAACAGGAAGATGCTCACGAGAATGATCATTGATACAGCGTACACGATGACGTTGACCGTTTTACGATCACGAATCATGTTGAAATAGAAGCCGAGTAAGGCAAACACACCTGCCAGCCCGTAGAAGACCCACTGGTATGGGGTGATGAAATACGTCGATACCGTGCCACCCAGACCCAGGGCGGAAAGGAGCGGGATCAGATATCATCAGGGGGGTAATCCCAGGAATCCGAAAACCGGTGAAAGAAGAGATATCAATCCTTCACGAACGCTCCCTTTCTCTTTGTTGTCATATTTGTCGCTTTTGTTTTTCGTGTTTTCGTGCCGTTTCATATTATTATTGTAAATCTAAAGTAAAGTATGGGGTTGAATAGGGGAACTTGCAATATTGAATTTGGAGGCTTCGAAGTCGCTCCCTGCTGAGGGATGATACCACCTTTAGTGGCATCCTGCTCCTCAGCGGACTTCGGACGAAAGATGACGTGCCATGAAGGCACGTCCTGCTTTCGTCGTCCTTCGGACGGTCGCGGTTCCTCATTTTCTAGCGATGTTTGAGGCTCCATACCACGGCTTCGGACGGA
>CAYXQY010000288.1:1275-3371 GCA_964466525.1 uncultured Planctomycetia bacterium | reverse complement strand
TTTCCCGCCAACCTCGTTAGTACCCTTATATAGTACTATAGAGCGGTATGGGGTGCCCAAAATATTCTATGCGGAGAGGCCGTTATTTTGCTTATTCTCTCCTAAAGACTTTAGAGGCTTTCTCCCATTATAAAATATCTACTATGAGAGTTCTGCAAAAAAATCAAACGTCTTTGAATCCGGAGACTCTCCGAGACCTACTATGAGCTGATAGTCTACTTCGGTAGATTCATAACTAGTCTTATTGTCTACCGCTTCTGCTGCATAAATAGGGCTTTCTCCAGCACTTCCATCGTCAAGAAGGAAGGTCTTGAACCTTCCGGAAGGATCAAAGCTGCTATTGACGAAGGTGTATGCAGATGCGGTCGTGAAGTTCAGGTCCTCGCCCGTAAATCTATCTGTATTATTAAAGGTGTTATTTGCCGAATCAGGACCAAAATCAAATTCCGATCCAAGAAACTCGTTAGGGTTCGAAACCGCACTCATACTTCCATCAGGAGGGCTAGATTCTGAGGGAACAGCATAGGCTATAGAGTCAGCAGGGTTGGTCACAGTCCAGCTAAAAAGAGCGTTGTTTGCTTTGTTTCCAAGAACATTCTCACCATTAATATGGCCGAAAAAAGCCCCCCATTTTGAGGTGACCGGTTTTGAGGAGACATTAACCTGTGTAACGTTTCCTCCCACTGTAGTAGAATTCTCTGAGGTGGTTTCACCGGTATTTGTCTCACCCGGAAGAGGACTTATATCAGAACTCTGGGCCGAAATACCGGTAATACCCCCGGACAACACTAGAACCGATAGAAACACTGCCGTAACTGACGTCATTATGGTTTCTTTAAGCTCCATTATAGAACCAATGTTCCAATCCATATATTTAAGTCTTCATAGCCCCATGGGGAGAGCCGTATGGTGTAATTCTAAATTAGCTCCACATAGAAGTTGAATGTAACTGTGTTGACGGCCTCTCCGACTCCGGCGAGAAGCTGGTAGTCAACGGTTAGGTTCTCTTTGAATGCGAACTCGTTGGAGGATACTTTGGTAGAATATATAGGGTTGTTACCGGGGGCGCTATCGTTCAAAAGGAAGGTTGTGAAGACCCCAGAAGAGTCAAAGCTACTGTTGATAAATGTGTAAGAAGCAGATGTGTTAAAATCCAGCCCTTCCCCTTCAAAGGTGCTAGTCTGGTTAAAGGTGTCATTTGCCATGTCAGTACCGCTATCAAACTCTCCTCCAAGGAATGAGTTGGGGTTGGATATATTCTCCATGTTGGAGTCTGGCGTATTGGATCCTGAAGGAACAGCATAGACGAATGATCCGGAAGGATCACCAGCAGTCCATTTAAAGAAATTATTACCTGCAGAATCTCCTAAAATCTCAGTACCTTTTAGATTACCATAGAAACCTGTCCACTTTGAGGTTGTGGGTGTTGAAGATACATTTATGCTTGTTATATTGCCCCCTTCCGTGACAATAGTGTCAGACTGCGTGCCGTTAGATCTCTGGCCTTCTCCACCATCTACCTGTCCTCCAGTTGCAGCGATAGATATAGAGACGGATAGCAGAAGTAAAGAAGTAATAAGGAAAACACCATATATTTGCTTTAACTTCATCCTCTCCCCCTAGCTCAAAAGTTGTGTATATTCTTATATAAACCTTGGGTTTAAAGGCCGCCCGTCCGGAGTATGGACATAAGGGCCCTCTACCATTTTATAGGAGGATATAAAGCTAGGCTCTAGGGAATTCTTATAGCCCTATACTAAATATATTTAGACAAATGAAGAATCAAAGAAAGCTGCGGATCCTTCGCCCTTTGCTTATATGGCCCCAAACTTAGAGTAGAGGGTTATCTCCGTTATGATTAGGATTGATATAAATATAAGCACATAATAGTTAGAATCAAGCCCTACCGTCTCTCTCTGCAGAAGTATCTCCTTCAGTGACTCTTGGAAGAACTCCTCGTTCTTTATCTCGAAGAAACTACCCTCCGTAGCCTCGGCAAGGCTTCTTAATGAGGATGTGTCAAGAGAAGGTGCTTCTACCTCCTCCCCTTCAAATCCTGCATCCTCCAAGGTCTGCTCAAACTGGGAATATATCCT
>CAYXQY010000288.1:0-1265 GCA_964466525.1 uncultured Planctomycetia bacterium | reverse complement strand
GGGTCTCTTCTGTGGATGTAACCCCTACGACATTAACCTCCACATTGTTCTGTACTGCCTTCTGTATGGCGGCAGATATATTTCTACCAACATTATTCCTGCCGTCCGTTATAAGTATAAGAGTCTTATTAGAACGACTCCGGGAGAGTATGCTCGACCCTAGTATAACGGCATCCCCTATAGCTGTTCCACTAGAATTTATATCTACATTAATGCTATTTATGGAAGACCTCACCTTTTCAAAATCTGTAGTGGGTAGTGTGGCAGGTCTGGCCTCTCCCGAAAACTCTATTATAGATATATTCGTTGTAGCAGGCAGTCGAGACAGCCAGTCGAGAGTAGTATCCTTGGCAAACTCAAGCCTATTGGGCTCGTAATCAGGGATTAGGCTGGACTGGGATACATCAAAGGCCACTGCAAAATCAGAATCCGTAACCGGTTGCTCCGCCTTCACCTGTATGGATCCTGTAGCAACCAGGAAAAGCATAACTATTATTATTATCTTCGTAACAAGTATCCCCGGGTGAGCTATAGAGGACCTGTTGTGTACTTTCTTCAGAGTCTGGAAATTACCAAGTTTGAGGGTTCTCTTCTTCCTTAGTCGGTGCATATAAACATAAGATAGCGTGGTCAAAACTATCAGAACTAACAACATCCCTATATCCTGCCAGGGAAGTTCAACAACAAGAGTATACGCGCCTAAGGTTATTTCCATAACTTAGCCCTCTTATCAAGGTATTTAGCAAACTGGTCTACGAAATTTTCGTTCGTATGGATCTTGAAGAAGTGACCTCCTGCCGCTTCAATCCTTTTTTGAACCCGTGCCTCCTGTTCAGCAGCCTTACGGTTGTATTCTTCCCTAACCTCGTCTACATCCACCAAGTTAACCTCTCCGGTCATAGGATCACTAAGGTAGGCTCGGCCCACTCCCTCCGGCAGATGGCTATCAAGTGGGTCTCTAACCATAATGCAGAACACCCCGTTGAACCTGTTCACAGACTGAAGTAGAAAATCGTACATCTCATCCGTATCGTTCATAAAGTCGGATATAACGAATATGAATGTCTCATCGTCCGCCTGGAAGGTCTCTCTCAACATACCCCAGTTAGCCTTACCTCCATATATCTCTTCCTTGCATAGTTTCTCAGCTATATGATACGGCGACTCATCGGTATATGAGGGTTCAAAGGTTTCACGAAGGTTATCAGCAAAACTTATAAGACCTACCTCATCTCCTGCGTCCAGAGCTGTCTTGGATAGAGTTG
>CAYXQY010000287.1:1526-3375 GCA_964466525.1 uncultured Planctomycetia bacterium | reverse complement strand
CGGATCGTCTTCCGCTCAGATATTGGCCTATTTCGACTGATCGGGATAAACCTGCTCGGCACTGGTTGACAGAAACTGGGACTGAGCGTTCTGATTGTAATAAACGGTTTTTGCCCAGACAGTGGAGCGAACGGACTCCGCAAACCGCACTTCATCGAGCTGGCCATCAAAATGACGGCCGACGGAACCGTCACGGTTCGAGGCGGCCAGAAACAGGTCGTTCGTCGACGGTGTCCAATCATCAATAACTTCGGCTTCCCTCACCCCATTTTCAAAAAGTGTGTAGCGCGCACCTCCCCCTGAAGTTTCTTTCCATACGGCCTGCAGATGGGTCCACCCTTTCGGAACCGATCCTCCTCTCGATATTCCAAGATCCTTCGCATCCAGGTTCCAAGTACACCAGTTATATGTTGAGTTATTGTTGTTTATTCGCAATGTCGATTCGGTGTCCGGTGAACCGGATTGAAAAGAAGCGGAAATCGCGTCAAATTCCTTTGTACCATTATCCTGTTTAAACCACAGGGAAATGGTCACCGGTCGGAGATTTCCCGGAATACGTTTTGGAACCAGATGGTCATTACGCCCATCAAATGAAAACCCGTTCCCGAGCATCCCTTCCCTGCGGGATATCGAACCATCCCCTCCGTCAACAATGGATGCATTGATGCCCTGAGGCGACGAATCCAGAGCGGTCGTACCACTCTCTTCGTTCAAATGCTGTACCATCACGTAACCGTTGCTCCAGACGGATTGAGCCTGGTAATCCCTCGCCGGTTTGCCCGGGCTTTTCGGATTGTCGTAATAAACAAAGAAGGACGTGTCCGACTGACCGCTCAATTGATCCGCACGGATATGCAGCTCACCGGTGCCGGCAGAAGCATTGAGAGACACCACCTCACGAGGTAGCGGCGTCCGTCCATCCGCTTTTGTCACCCGCAGCTCAGCGGCGCTTTTGACATGATTGAAAAAGGCGTTCGGCATCAGGGACAGATCCACGTACACCGGGACGTTTGTCAGCTTTCCCTGCACCTGATCGGCGTTGACGGTCACCGCCACCCGCCGCTTCCAGTTCGGATCCGCCCAGGGGGCATCGGGAATCGGACCCACCCCTCCCTGTTCCACCTGACGTTCCGTACGACTTTCCTCCTCCTTTTCGGTCTCGCCAGAGTGCGTTTCGTTTCCCGCCCCCTCCTGTGTTTGGGAGGCGGTCAGATCACCCGGCGTGGTACGGTCTTCGCTCGTATCCTCCACCTCTCCCTCCCCTCCCAGCTTCAACCTGTTCTCCCGTTGCTCCCGACGCTGTTTCCGATTGGCAAACGGACTTGGCGCATCCTGATTCGCCTTGACTACTTCGTCCTCCGCCTCCTCTTTTTCGGCGACAAAACGCGTTTGTAACGTCTTTAATTTGTAGGGCAGACGGTCCCGGGCGTCGGCTATCAACGAACGATGGTCCTTATACATCGACGTGTCCTCGTGAGTTTTTAGTTCGTCCAGTATAGGACCCAGCACAAACGCCAACCCTTCCTCCTTTGCCCGCTTCAGCTGATCGATCAACCGCTGCACCTTCTTCTGTTTTGATGACAGCCGCCGTCGTCGGATCTCCTCCAGGTAGTACCCTGCACGGGTGTTCTCTTTTTTCGATACCCTCTCGAACCATTCCTCCGCCATCTGTAGATCCTCCGCCAGGTAACTAACCAGCCCGTACGCCGTTCGTTCCTCGGCGTTGATGTTCTGTTCGTTCCAGGTGGCGATGGCAATCCGTTTCGCAATGTCGATCCCGCCCAGCGGCTGCTTGACCCGGTCCCCGTTGACGTCCAGCAACACCACGTTCCCGCCCATGCCCATAAGC
>CAYXQY010000287.1:0-1426 GCA_964466525.1 uncultured Planctomycetia bacterium | reverse complement strand
GCTTCGCTTTCTCAGATACGTCCGCCTCGCCCGCTCCCAATCAGTATATCCCGGAACGGACGAGTCAAAACTCCCTTTTTCTACGCTCTTCACCACCTGTTCGGCTTCTTCAAACGATTGTTCCTTCACCAGCTCGGTCAGTTTCTTCTTTTGCTCCGTCAAATGCGAACGAATACGCTCGACCGCCTTTTGTTTTTCTTTCATCACCAACTTGCCGGTTGGTGTGTTTTGATACACCTCCGGAACGGAGGTCCGTTCCCTGTACGCCTTGACCAGCGTCGATGCGGAGGTCTCCGGCGTTACCTCGTGTTCGATGTGTTCGTTCACGTACCGATCGGCCTGTCTGGAGAAAAACTCCCGGTAAAACGTGCGAACCTCCTGTTTCAACGTCGCATCCTCCACCGTCCCGGCCAGGGATCGCAGCTGTTTGTTTAGCTCCTTCACCTGATCGATCTTCCCATCCACCTTCTTTGCGGCATCTTTCAGGTCCTGAAACTGTTCCCGGTGCTGTTCGGTCTGCCTTTCGGATTCGGATGGTCCCTGCTCGCCCATCGATCCGTCGGCCCGCTCTTGATCGCCGTCCTCCGATTCCTGTACCGTCCGATCTCGGTCGTCCCCCGACTCATCCGTGGTGATCAGACCGCTCGCGTACAGCACACCCACCAACACCACAACCACACCCGCAATCCCCACCCCGCTCCAGCGTGATCGGTTGGACTTGACCCGGCGTTCTTGAGGTTCCGAACCGCTCCGCCCGGACATCCCCTCGCTTCCGGCCGTACGTCGTTTCGCTCCCCGTTTTCTACCTCGTTTGATCACCGATGCATGAACAGGGGGTTTCCCCTCCCGTACGCGTTCGAGATCCTCAATCAGCTCCTCCGGCGTCCGATACCGATCGTCCGGTTTCTTCTGCATCATCCGTTCAATCACTGCGTTGAATCCGTTACTCAACCGGGGATTCCGTTGTTTAGGCGGGTCAAGGTCTTCGGTCACATGTTTCGTCATCACCGCCGTCGCTGCGTTCCCGTCAAACGGTACCTCCCCCGTAACTGCGTGATACAGGCTGGCGCCCAGCGCGTAAATGTCCGTCCGAATGTCCATCTCCTCCCCCTTCGCCTGCTCGGGGGACATGTAATACGGCGTGCCGATAGCCGCTCCCATCTGTGTGACCGAACTCTCCTGATTTTCCGTCGTCTTGGCCAGTCCCAGGTCACACAACTTCGCGACCCCTTCACTGTTAATCATAATGTTCTCCGGTTTCACGTCCCGGTGGATCAGTCCGTGCCGGTCAGCGTGTTCGAGTGCGCGGGCCATCTGCAGCCCGATTTCCATCGCCTCCTGTTCGGGAATCCGACCGGCTTCTTCCAGGCGTTCCTCCAGCGTCGGACCGTCCACGTACTCCATGACAAAGTAGTGCACCCCGTTT
>CAYXQY010000286.1:0-3459 GCA_964466525.1 uncultured Planctomycetia bacterium | reverse complement strand
CAGATGTCATCCCCCAAATTTCGACAGGCCAATCGAGATCAACGGTTTCTCCTTCCGCCGGACCTGAAAGAATGGCTTCCCGAAGATCATCTGGTATTTTTTCTGGTGGACGCTATAAAGCAGGTGGATACCTCCTCGTTTTTTGAAGAGTACAGTGATGATTTCAGGGGGGAGAAAGCGTATTCACCGGAAGTGATGATACCGCTGCTTGTTTATGCGTACATCGATGGGGTTCGATCCAGTCGTGAAATTGAGAGGCGATGTGAGAGGGATATTGCGTATCGTGTAGCCGCCTGTAATCAGACCCCGGACCACTCCACCATCTGTCGGTTTCGGAACACCCACCGGGAGGCGTTTAAAACGCTTTTTAAGGAAGTGCTTGCCCTTTGTGCGGAGGCGGATCTGGTGGAAGTGGGAACCATCAGTCTGGATGGCACGAAGATGAAAGGAGACGCTTCACTGCAGGCCAACCGCACGTATGAAACTATAACTGAGAAGGTCGAGGAGATGATCACCGAGGCCGAACAGATCGATCAACAGGAGGATGAAGAGTTTGGGGAACAGGACCGTGGCGATGAGCTTCCCGAGGATCTTGCAGATCGTGATCAGCGAGTTGATCGGTTAAAAGAGTGCAAAGAACGGATTGAGAGGGACGCCCGGCAGGAGGCCGAGCAAAAGGAAGAACAGATCCAGAAACGGAAAGAAGAAGAGGAGAAGACCGGAAAGAAGAAGCGAGGACGAAAACCGGATCCACCGGATCCATCGCCTGATCCCGAGGCACGAGCCAATCCGACGGATCCAGAAAGTCGGATCATGAAAGATCGTCGGGGATATCTTCAGGGATACAATGTGCAGGCAGCAGTGAATGAAGATCAGGTCATCCTTGCGGCAAAAGCAACAAACGATGAGAATGATCGAGGTCAGTTAAAACCGATGGTAGAGAGGGTGGAGAAGAATCTTAAGCAGGTAGGAGTACAGGAAGAAGTTGAGACGGTCGTGGCGGACAACGGGTACTGGGATGAGGAAGCAATTAAAGAGGTAGAAGACGAACGGGAGGTGGACTGTCTTGTGGCAACCGAGAGTGGATCGAACATGAGGGAAAAGTTTGAGCAGGAAGGATACCCCCGTGGACGCATTCCAGAAGATATAACGTTTCAGGAGTTCATGGAGCGGAGGTTGTTGAGTAAAGGAGGAAGGAAAGAGTACAAGAAGAGGGGACGCACGGTCGAACCGGTGTTCGGGCAGATCAAAGAAGGGATGAGGTGTGATCGGTTCCGTTTAAGGAGGAAGGAGAAGGTGGATACAGAGTGGAAATTGATGGCGATTGGCCACAATTTGAAGAAATTATGGCGTGAGACCAGAAAAAACTGAATGGCCACAGGTCATGTCAACCCCAAACGGGATCGGATTAAAATTTTAACATCTGAGTTATAACATCGCATCAAAAAAGAGAGTACTGTTTAACTCCTGATTTATTTTTTGTGCAACAGACTGAAATACTGATGCTTTTCACTAGTAAAGCAGGAATTCCCTCAAGTCTACGTAAGAGAGGAAGGATAGGGGTAATGGTGGGTTGGGGATTTACTCCTCCTCGAACCGAAAAAGTTCCATCACGGGGACGTCAAGAGCATCAGCGATTCTTTTAAGACTGTTGAGTTTCGGCTCGATCTTACTGTTCTCCAACTTGTATACGTAGGTCCGGTGAAACCCCGCTTTCTCAGAGAGGATCTCCTGACTGATCCCCTTCTGATTGCGTAATTCCCTCAGCCGTTCACCGAATTTTTCTCTGAATTCTTCCATGGCTCGATTCTTTATAAGTGTGTCCAGATGAGGTAACCACAGCTTGATAGAGTTACACCTTGACAGGGTGGTATTAGTTGGGTATAGTACCGGAGTGAATAGGTAGGAAAGCCTATTGGATTGATAAGAAGGGACATTGTCAGCACTACTCGTTAACTCAATCTGTACATTTTCTCCAAGAGACAAATGAAACTCCGTGAACTCACTGAAGAAGGCAGGTGGAAAGGAAGAAAGACATGCAAAAAACGGTTCTTGAATACAGAGAAAAAGCACAGCAGTGAAAACTTTGACCCCTCCGATCTTCCGAAACCCAAAAGGTTGGACGAGTTTGAAGAGGAAATAGACTCGTTAGCGAATCCAGACCGGTTGAAAACGGAGCTAAACCATCACGAACTGGTCAACAACCGTGCTAATGATAGTTCCTATCAATTTCTTGTACTCAAATATGGAATTCTGAACTACCTCGTAAGACAGCCAGAGTACACGGCCTTGTTTGATGAGGTGAAAGAAGAAATCCCGAAGTGGGAAGAAAAGTTAGCCGAAGAGTTTTCGAAAGAAAACTTCGAAAAGCAAGAACAGGAAGATGAGTTTTATTTTCTAACCAAGGCAATAGTCAGTTATCCGACCGGTGATCCGGAGATACGGGATGCGGAATTGAATCTTCTAGCCCGGTTCATGGAGATGAAAAATCAGAACATGCAGTACAAGTCCAACTATTATACGTGGATGGACTTCTTCCGCAGGGCTGGTTCGGAAACCCTCAAATGTTTTCCGAAAATAAATGATCCGGAACCGCATGCTGAAAGTACAGTAAAGGACACGATTTACGGTTTAGAAGAGCAGGGTCTGATATTTGATGTGAATAATGCCGATGGAGATCGTGTGATCGGGATTCCTGAAGAGTTCGTTCCAACTATAAAAGAATGGTTGAATTTTGAACTGGTTGAAGAGGACTACAGGGAGCTTCTTGATTCAATCGATCAATTCAACCAACCGACGTTAGTAGATATAAAGGATGAATTTGATCTGCCCGCTGCCAGAAGGAATGATAAACGAAAAAAATACACGATTGACGGGGGCGTGATTCCATCAGATGCTATGAAAATCGCTTATGAGGAGGGGTATAGGAATCTGCAGTCGATTGTAAAGGATGACCCCGCAATTAAAATTGATGCCACCAGCTCGAAGGAAGAACTTATTGATGCCATCATTAAACGCTATGAGGGAAGTCACCGAGACGAGGAAAAAAGCGAGTGGGAATTGTATTTAGACAATCTGGAAGAGATTTCGAATCTGAACATTGAGGAGATCTCCACCGCTTTACTTCAGGATGTGGACACAGACAAAAACGAAAAGCAGCAACTGCAAACAATGTTTGAGGATGCCACGAATGCGATCTTCCGAGACGTCTTAGGATGGGATGTTGTAAAAAGAGGTCAAGGAACAGGAAAACAACCAGATGGACAGGTGAATTTTGATGAGGGCATATTTCTCTGGGATACGAAGGCAGCTGAAGAGGAATTTGATATCAACACCAACACTGTGAGGCAGGTTAAGGATTACGTTCGGGATTACGAAGATGATCATAATGTAGAGGCATTCATTATCATCACCAGCGACTACGGTGGTTAAATGGAGGAATTACTTGACCTGCAGATG
>CAYXQY010000285.1:0-3476 GCA_964466525.1 uncultured Planctomycetia bacterium | reverse complement strand
GGAGCAGTTTCCGGAACTGATCAATCCTGTACAGATCAAATTCGACCCGGAAGGACGGTTGTGGGTGGCCGCCTGGGAGGGATATCCCACGTATCGCCCGCCGGGTGAGAAAAAAGACGAACTGATTGTTCTGGAGGACACCGATGGGGATGGCCGGTCGGACGAACGCACAATTTTCGCGGATCAACTCAAGGATCCGACCGGGTTTCACTTCTGGAATAATGGTGTAATTGTGACCCAGCCCCCGTATGTGATCTTCTTAAAGGATACCGACGGGGATGGGAAAGCGGATCACAAACGGCGATTGTTGAGCCATGTGTCGGCGGCGGACACGCACTCGGCGATGAACAATTACGTCTGGGACGCCGGCGGCAAGCTGTTTCTGTCCGAAGGGTATCTTCTGAAGTCCCAGATCGAAACGCCGTACGGCCCGGTTCGAAACAAAGACGGGGCCGTCTGGAGTTTTGACCCGAAAACCTTCCGCGTCCGTCGGTATATTACGAAGGATTTCGCCAACACGCACGGACACGACGTCACGCGATGGAACCAGGGGTTTGTAAACGATGCCACCCCCGCTCTCACCTACCACGACACCCTGTTTTCCGGTTTCATTCCGTATCCGAAGCAGCATCCCGAACCGCCACGCGTATACCAGAAACGGGCCCGCCCGGCGTCCGCCATTCGCATTCTTTCGTCGACACATTTCCCGGAGCGGTTCCGGGGGGATCTCCTGATTGCCAACGTCATCGGCGTACAGGGGTTTCAGCGATACGACATTGAACGGGACGGTGCCAGTTTTCAGGGCACGGAAAAGGAGCCGATTGTCACCTCGAGTGACCCGAACTTTCGACCGGCGGACATGGCCGTCGGCCCGCGGGGTGCACTCTACCTGGCGGACTGGCACAACCCGCTTATCGGACACATGCAGCATCACATTCGCGACCCGAGTCGCGACCACGAACACGGCCGTATTTACCGGGTGACCTACGACGGCCGGCCCCTGTCCGAACCACGGAACATTGAACAACGCTCAATACCGGAATTGCTGGACCTGCTCACGGAGCCCGCCAACCGAGTACGTACCCGTGCCAAATTAACGTTGGATACGTTCGATCGGGAGAAAGTCCTCGACGCAACAAAGACGTGGATCAACGAACTCAACCCGGACCAGCCCGGCTACGAACACCATGTCCTGGAGGGATTGTGGGTACACCAGTGGCAGCACGAGGTGAATGTGCCGCTGCTAAAACGCGTGCTTGAATCTGAAAACCCCCGAGCCCGTGCGGCGGCCGTTCGGGTGCTCACGTACTGGCGCGAAGATGTGGAGGGGGCCCTGAAACTGATGGAGAAAATGGTTCATGACCCGGATCCGCTTGTCCGACTCGAGGTAATCCGCGGACTCAGTTTCTTTGCGTCATGGCGTGCGACATCGATTGCGGTTAAGGCGCTGCAGCATGATATGGACAGGTTTCTGAAGTATACACTGAACGAAACAGTTCGTGCCCTGACACCCTGCTGGAGAAAAGCAATGGCTCAGGGCAAACCCGTTGTGCGTAACAATGATCAGGCCCTGGCCTACCTGCTTGATCGACTAAAAAATGAGGAAAAGAAGCGGGAGATTTTGCTGAGTCAGCCCGGATCCCCCTCCGTGAACAGGGCCATTCTGTTTCGATCAAAATTCTCGATCTCCCGCCGCCGGAAGGCGCTGAATCAGCTCGCCGAAGCTCAGGATCGGGACCCGGCGGACCTGCTGCTGGAATACCTCATGAACCGAGAGGACGTTGCAAGCCTGATTCCGCTTCTGGAGGACATGGATCGAAACAAACTGGCACCGCACGCGGACCGGCTGGTCGAACTGGCACGGAACACCTCCTCGCCCGGGATCCGAAAAGCAACGTTTATCGCACTGGCCACGATCGACCGGAACGTGGATCGCGTGTGGTCGATCGCGTCCGGTTCCATGCGAAGAACCATTGGTTTTCTCGACGCGCTTGATTCGATTCAGAACGAGGAAATTCGATCCTCCGCTTATCCGTTTCTGAAGTCGCTGGTGTTTGATCCGCCTGAACGAACGGCGTTGACATCCGGAGCAAGAACGGTCTTTCAGGTGTCGTACTACGCGACAGACCTGAAGAACGCCAAACAGGATACATTCGAACGGCATACCCCTCAGATCACATTTCGAACGGATCGCATCACCACCGACCATGAACCGGTGCGTACCGGAGGCGATACGTTTTCACTGATGTATCGTACCCGGATGAAGATCCCCCAGCCCGGGACCTACACGTTTCATCTCACGTCGGACGACGGTGCCCGGCTCTACGTGGACGGCGAGCAGGTCATCAATAACGATGGTTCGCATGCGCCCCGGGAAAAAAGCGGCCGGGTCAAGCTGTCGAAAGGAATACACGAGGTTGTGATGACCCATTTTGATAGCGGTGGATCGCAGACGCTTTCGTTACAATGGACCCCTCCCGGTTCCGATGGAAAACAAAACATCCCTCAAGAGTTGTTTCGGGTGGGAACGGACGTCCTGCGGAAACGAGCAATCAACGTACTGGCATCACTTCCGCAGTCCGCTGAGACACGGTTTGCCGATCTGGTTGAAGCCATGGATCGAACGGATCACGTCTCGGAGGCGGCCCATGCGGCCCGGCGTGTTGCGACGGATCTGGACGAGGTGCCTACCGATCTCGCGGAGAAAGCGGTGCGGCGTATTCGCTCTTATACCCAAAAGCTGTCGGCCAAACGCCGTTCTATAACAAACACGGCACAGATTCTGACCTTCGCAAAGGAATTGACCCGTTTCATAGACGGAAATGACGGTCCCCGTTTGAAGAAGCAACTGTCACGATTGACGGTTCGAAACATCACCATACGGACCGTCCCCGGGGAAATGCGATACGACACGGAATCGTTTACCGTGGCACCCGGTGAAACGATTGCGATTGTGTTGAAGAACCCGGATGAGATACCGCATAATCTGGTGATTACGGTGCCCGGAGCGTACGAGCCGGTCGGGAAGGCGTCGATGGACCAGGAGAACGGAGCACGTCATGAGTACGTCCCACAGGAGACGAAGGTGCAGAACAAGATTCTGCGGCACACCGAGATGCTGGAGCCCGGCGAATCGGAACGAATCGTGTTTAGCGCACCCGACACACCGGATGATTATCCGTATTTGTGTACGTTCCCGGGGCACTGGCGAACCATGAAAGGCGTGATGCACGTGACCTCCGATGAATAAAATGTAATTCCCGATGATCTGTTTCGACTGTCTGGAATCTAGGAGGCTGTTGAAAAACCCCCGCAACGTCAGCGAAACGAGTTGCGTCGAAGAGCGCGGAGTCCGCCGCAGTCGATGCCGTCAGTGCATCCGAGGGGATTACGTAGTAATTGTTCATTTCAAATAGCAACTAAATGTTGCGATTTGAATATGTTTGACAAAGCTATTCGGCGTAACTCGTTTCGTC
>CAYXQY010000284.1:0-3491 GCA_964466525.1 uncultured Planctomycetia bacterium | reverse complement strand
TACTCAGATTTCATCTCGCCCGTATCAAAAAAATCCTCCGACAAAAGAAGGTTCGACAGCTTCAAGAGATTCCCATCGTACTCGATCTCCGTCACGATGAGCTTTCGAACATGCAATATCACCCGTCGGCCGACTGGCTTCGGGAACACGGATACCCGGAGGAGATGAAACAAATGGTGCATATTCCACGGGTAAAACGGTTTACCTCACGGAAGCTGCAGGCAAACCAGCCGATGGTGGTAATGCACGAGCTTGCACACGGATACCATGACCGGGTACTTGGATTTGACCACGAGAAAAATGAAACGTTGCTCGAACAGGTACGAGCGTCGGGCCGGCTGGACAAGGTTCTGCACGTATCAGGAAAGGAAAAGCGACACTACGCGTTGACGGACCGAACCGAGTTTTTTGCCGAAATGTCCGAAGCGTACCTGGGGACGAATGACTTTTACCCGTTCGTGTCAGCCGAGCTAAAATCGGAGTTGCCGGAGGTGTATGAATTCATGAAACACATCTGGGGCCCGATTCCGTAATCACATCGTTGCAACAAACCGGATCGAACAAAAACCCGGATAAGCCGGGAACACACCAAATATCATCTTTCCTGAAAAATTTGATTGAGACGTTTCAGCAGCCCGTGAATATAGTTCTTCGACCCAGGTTTTACGTTCGGTAAGAATACGTTGACCGAATCCATTACTCAAAACGGTTCGTCCGGGCCTTCACCCGATACGTTAACGCGGTGCACTGCGATCCTGCCGGCGATATTTCTTCAGCAGTTTCAGCATCGATTGCGCTTTCTCCGGACGCTTATCGGCGAGGTTCTCGCTTTCGTCGGGATCTTCGGCCAGGTTGTAAAGCTGAAGTTCCGGGTCGCCTTCAGGTTCGTTCCGGATTGCGTAAATCAGCGGATAGAATTCTCCTGTGTCCGGGTTTCGCGTCGGAAAGCCGGGTTCGGCCATGTTATCGTGCCGGCCCATGCCCTCGACCGACTCATAGTCTCCGTTGTCACCCGCTTCGATCAGCTTCCAGTTCCCTTTTCGCAGCGAAAACGTGCCGTTGACCGAGTGTTGCACCGTCGCCTCGCGAAGCGGGGACTCGTATTCCTTCCCAAACAGCACCGGCGAAAGGTCGTAGCTGTCCTCGGCCGCATCAGCCGGAAGATCGTGTCCGAGCATCGAGGCAAAGGTCCGCATAAAATCCGTCAGGCAGACGGTTTCATCACTGATTGAACCGGCCTCCACTCGTTCGGGCCAGCGAACGATCAGAGGCACCCGGTGTCCTCCCTCGTAGATCAACCGCTTCTTGCCCCGCCAGGGGGTATTCGGGTCATGGCCGTTCATGTCGTGCTGTCCAAAGTACCGCCCCCCGTTGTCGCTGGTTACCACAACGATCGTTTCATCCGCAAGGTCCAGCCGGTCCAGCGCGTCGAGCACCTGTCCGACGGCCCAGTCAAACTCGACCACGAAATCACCGTATTTCCCCGCACGGGATTCACCGCGGAACCGTTCGTTTGGCGTAATTGGGAAGTGCACATTCGTGGTCGGATAGTAAAGGAAAAAGGGGTGATCCCGGTTTTCCTCGATATAGGAGACCGCCTCACGGGACAGCTCGATCGCGGTGCGCTCAAGCTTCCTGCGTGTGCGTTTCATCACGTTTTTATCACGGAAGTCTTCCCCCTGTTTTAAACCGACGATGCGCCGGTCCCGCATGAACACCTTCAGCGAATCGGGGCTGTTGTGGCTGAACGGCACGCCGAAGTAATCGTCGAAGCCCACCTCGAGCGGGCCGGGCTTCACCGTGCCGTTGTATTTGTCCATGCCGACGTTCCTTCCCCACCCGAGGTGCCACTTGCCGACGCAGACGGTTCGATAGCCGTGTTTCTGGAACAGCCGTCCCATCGTCAACCGGTCCGTGTCAATCAGGAGCGGATGGGCCGGCATCAGCACCCAGTTTTTCAGCCAGGTTCGCCAGGCGTACCGTCCGGTCAAGACCGAATACCGGGTGGGCGTACAGACCGAAGAAGGGGAGTGAGCATCGGTGAAGCGCATGCCCTGCTCGGCGAGGCGGTCGACATTCGGGGTGTCAACTTTCTCCGCTCCGTAACAGCTCAGGTCGTTGTAGCCCAGGTCGTCCGCCATGATAAACACCACGTTTGGCGGTTGGTCCTGCGCCTGCAATTCCCCGGGCCCGACCGCCGTAAGCACCTGTATCAGGGCGAACATCCAGGCAAGGGTGAACGTGGAACGCAGGCTGAAAGGGATATAGAAATTTGTATTCATGACCGAAAATAATGAATTGTGAATCGAGTTCACTTCGATTTCGTAATTCTATCAGTGGAAAACAGGACATTCCAGCGTGAACAGCCTGGATACACAGGGGTGAATTCGTTTCTGCATCCGGGGTTCTTCAACCGTGGCTTGTTGACCGGTTGTTCGTTCGACGAATACCGGTGTCGTCTGGCGAAAATCCAGGAGATTTCGGTGGGTCCCGCCGCGCAGTGGAACCAGTTTGAACTGGACCCTGGAACGGTCTATCAAGAAGTACCTCACGAAGATTACAAAAATTAGGGGGGAAAGTGATATAGACGATCTCCCGCTGTACCAATTGAAGGAACAAGTATACACACCGTTGATCTATTTAGTGGAACCGGATAAGATACCTGACTCGATGCTGGTGTTCCGGTCGATAAGTGCATTTTTGGTTCACTACCTGTTGTGGTTCATAAATCATGCGAACGCAAATATTGACCTGTATTCTTCTGTTTGCTGTGATCCTTCTTCTCCCGTTTTCGGCAGAGGCGCAGGAAACGGCCGAGAAACCAAACATCCTTCTTATCATGGCGGATGATCAGGGATGGGGTGATACGGGATACAACGGGCATCCCCGGTTGAAAACGCCGAACCTTGATCGAATGGCGAAATCCGGACTGCGTTTTGACCGGTTCTACGCCGCGCATCCGGTTTGTTCCCCGACCCGCGGGAGTGTACTGACGGGTCGACATCCCAACCGGTTCGGGTGTTTTACCTGGGGGCATACGCTCCGACCGCAGGAAATCACGATAGCGGAAGCGCTGAAAACGGCAGGGTACCGAACGGCTCACTTCGGAAAATGGCACGTTGGTGCGGCTCGCGCAGGTAGCCCGGTGAATCCGTCCGCGAGTGGATTTGATCACTGGCTTTCGGCACCGAACTTCTACGATAACAATCCGGTGCTCAGTCGACGCGGAGAGGCAGTACCCGTTGAGGGAGAGAGCTCCATGGTCGCAGCGGAGGCGGCCGAGAAGTTTATGCGACGGCAGGTAAACTCGGGAAACCCGTTTCTCTCCGTGGTCTGGTTCGGTTCGCCTCACCGTCCCCACCGTGCGGCCGATCAAGATCTCAACGAGTATCCAGAGGATGTGAACAACCGGCACTGGATGGGAGAAATCACCGGGATCGATCGTGCGGTCGGAAAATTGCGTTCCGCGCTCCGTGAAATGGGCATTGCGG
>CAYXQY010000283.1:0-3504 GCA_964466525.1 uncultured Planctomycetia bacterium | reverse complement strand
CCGTCGTCGGCCTCGATCGTGCCGAAGTTGGCCACCCGTTTTCCCAGCAGGTGGACTCCGGTGCCCTTCAGGTCCCCGAAGTTTTCCACCGGGCCGCTGAGGTCCTCAAATAGATTTTTTCCGTCCAGGAAGTTCTCGTCCGACAGGTGCCCGGCGGCCGCGTACATCCGCCCGACGTCGATCGTGGCGTGCTCGCCGAACACGATCCCGGCCGGGTTCGTCAGATACACCTGCCCGTTGGCGTTCAGCTCCCCCATGATCTCGGACGGGTTGTTCTCGAGCACGCGATTCAGGATTCGTGCCTGCGCGCCCGGCTGGTCGAAGTTGACCGTCTCCAGCTCGCCCACGTCGAAGCTGCTGTACTCGACAATCGCCTCCTGCGTTTGCTGGTCGATTTCGGTGAGCTGCTCGTTCGGGCGGTTGACCTCCACGTCCCCGTGTTTGACGTTCTCGCCCTGCGGACCGGCGTAAACGGGGGGTGCAACAAAGAGGAGGGCAAGTAGGAGTCCGGCCGGCACGGACAGGAGCGACGTGAGTTGTTGAAGCGATCCGGCTCGTTTTTCGTCCGGCGATCGGTCGTGGGGGTCTTGATCGTTCGAACGTATTGTCGACATTACGGGGTATGAACCTTTGAAGGGTGTACAACGTTATATCGAGCTGTTCATATGTTCGGCCTGTTTTTGACCGAATTTTATTACCATCAAATAATCTACCGGCTTTCAAATTCCTTTTCAAACGGTCAAAAGAAATTTCCGCCGTTGAATAATCATTTTTTACGACTGCACATTTGTGCCGTCGGCGACGAATTTTCCGATAGATCCCCCCATTCATAGGAAAAATCGGTGCTGAGAATTCTTCGGGTTTTGCTATTTCGTGGAGAAAAATTGACGAAAAATGGTTTCGTTTTGACGGGTTTTCGTCCGGTGAAAACGAAGAGGTCAAAGATCTTCCGGCGATCGAATTGCGGTTCGTCAGGGGGATCGGACATTTTATTTACCATGCCGCTCCGCTGGAGCTCTCCTTTTTCCTTGACCTCACGGCTTCTAAGACGATTGGACTCCTGCCGGAGCCCTCACAGCGGATTGTTTTCGGTGAGAGGGTGAACGGTCGGACGAAGGGCCCCTGTTTATCTCCGGGTCCTGAAGAGAAACGTCTTTCGTCAACCGGGGAACCCCGACCGATTCTACGTAAACAGGGGGTGATTCGATGGTGAGGTCAGAACAACTCGTTAAATTCGGGGTAGACCTTCACTCTCTGTTACGAACCGTTTGAAAGAGCAAAGACCGGACGTGCACCGGTTCATATGCTGTCGATTTTCGGGTGGAAGATATCGCATATCCCTCGCCCGGTGATCGCTCTGGATGCAAAAGGCTACGGAGAAGCCGGATTGTCTTAGAAAAAATGGGATATAAAATGACCGAACTCCGGCGGAGCGGCATGGGTGTTTCCACCTCAATACATCGGAGCGGGACCGTGGATTCTATGTAGTTTATTCGGTGATCAAACCCCGGTTCTTCGTAGGGGATCGTCCGTTTCATATACCATGCCGCTCCGCTGGAGCTCTCTTTTCTTCTTGCCCGTCCGATTTCTAAGACGATTTGGCTCCTCCGGAGCCCTCACAACGGGCCGTGATTGCCGAAGGGTGATCGGTCGGACGGAGGGCCCGGGGCTGTCATAAGGCCCTGAATAGGAAGGTCTTTCGTCATGCGGGGATCGACCACCAACTTTACGTTTGCAGGTAATTGCTCACCTATTCGTTCCAAAAGGAAGGTTACAATTGATATTTGCCGGCGGGTGCGCCGGCGCTCCCGGTCTCATTACGAGAAGCGGTGAGAAATTACGTTTGCACGAGGGTCTTTCGGGGGTGAGGTCGAGCACCTCGTTATATCCAAGGTAGGGAGCCGCTTCGTCCCTTCTGTTACGATCCGTATGAGAGAGCAAAGGCCGAACGTGAACCGGTTCATGAACTGTGGGAATTCCTCTTGATTATACCGCGTCCCTTGCACCGGTGGTTTTCTCTGGCTGGAAAGGCTCCGGCAGGAGCCGAATTGTCTTAGTAAAATGAGGATGTATAAATAATTGAGCTCCGGCGGAGCGGCATGAATCTGCTCCGATCGTTCGATGCGGTTGAAACGAGAAAGGGGCCCCGGTGTATGATGTATTGGTCCGAGCATTGACCCCCTCCCACACGAGAACCATGGTCGACACCTACAGTCAGATCTACATACACCTGGTCTTCGCCGTTGAACATCGACAGCAACTTATTTCCGACGAATGGCGAGAGGACTTACATCGCCTGATGACGAAAATTATCAGAAATCAGGACCAGTTACTGGTGCGGATCAACAGCATGCCCGACCATGTCCATCTGCTCGTTGCCCTTGAACCGAACAGGGCGCTTTCGGAGCTGGTCCGGGAGGTAAAATCAGGATCCGCCCGGTTCATAAACGAAAGCGACCGGGTTCGCGGAACATTTCGATGGCAGGAAGGGTTCGGGGCGTTTTCCATCTCAAAATCACAGGTTGAACAGGTGATACAGTACATTGATCGACAGCAGGAACACCATCAGAAAACCTCCTTTCAGGAGGAATATATTCAATTTCTTGATTCGTACGACGTGGATTACGAGGAGCGGTATCTGTTTGACTTTCAAGAGTAGGCTATCTCGTGGTCATCCTTCTTCGGGAATTTCTTCACGGAGGGTCAGGAGGGAACGGATTTATGCCGCTCCGCTGGAGCTCGTTTTTTCTGGCACCTGTCGGTTTCTAAGACAATTGGGCTCCTCCGGAGCCCTCACACCGGGCCGTGGTTGCCGAAGGATGATCGGTCGGACGGAGGGCCCGGGTCTGCCGTAAGGGCCCTGAATAAACACCTTCGTCACGTGATGACCTTCAAATGATCCGTGTTTGTCACCGGGTTTTTGTGATGAAACCTTCACAATCCTCCCTTCCGGTGCGGAGAAGACGATATTACGAGGTTGTTGCGCAATCAAATTTATTTCAGTGGAGGGGGATCATGTATTTCAGGGACCATTCCACTTCGCTGGAGCTCTGTTTTTTTCTTATCCCGTCCGGTTTCTAAGACAATTGGGCTCCTTCGGAGCCCTCGTACCAGGCCGTTTTCGACGGGTCGGTGCTATATGGCCGGGATCTGCCGGCACCGATCCTGAATATATCCGTCATGTAAACAACGGAGGAGGATCCGACGTTCAAAGTGGGTCCCCCGGGTCCAGGGGTTAAATACAGTGGTCGTCCTGACCATGGAAACCGTTCCGGACCTCCCTTTTCACCGTACGAGAGCAAAAAACCAGACGTAAACAGGCTCATGAACTGCTGAAATCACTGCAGATCAATCGAACGATCTTCAACCGGATGATTCCCTGAATTTAAAAGGCTCCGGCGGAGCCTGATCGTCTTAGAGAAACGCGGTATAAAAAGATCGCGCTCCGGCGGAGCGGCATGAACTGTCTCGACCGACCGGTTAATACGTCAGCGTGAACAGGAA
>CAYXQY010000282.1:0-3553 GCA_964466525.1 uncultured Planctomycetia bacterium | reverse complement strand
TTAACTTTAAACCGGCGTTCTTTGATGGCCGTATAGATGAGTGGCGTCTGTCGGATACGGCTCGATCCCCGGCCTGGGTTGCCACTGAGTTTCACAATCAGAATGCTCCAGGCACGTTCCTGAACATTAGCCCGGTACAGGTCCATCCAGAGCATAAGAAGTAATCGGACCATAAAGCCACACACAACATCCCCTATGGCTTTTCGCGTCGTGGTATATTACAACCCGGTTATTGCGGAGGGGTCAGCTGCAGGACGAAAGTTGACTGATGTTTGAACGTCGTTGCTCCCCAACCCATGAACCCCCCATGGGTTTAGGCGCATTACTGCGTCTCAAAACAAAACGAACTCGGTAGGGTCTGATTATCGTCACCGCCCCTCTGCAAAGAGTAAAAACATTTTTCTAAAACCTGACTCCAGCAGCGAGATTCGGCTCCGTTTGAAGGAAGCTGAAGATCGTCCGCTTCCTCAACCTCGTCCTCGAAATTTAAGCAGACCCGATCGTGTGTCATAAAATGCAAGCAGTGGAAAACGGTAACGAACACAATTTCCATTCTCAGGCAGCCGGGGGGACCCGGACGGACTCCGAAAACACGCCGGGGGGTCCGAAAGCCCCGGGAGCGTCTCGACGAGGGGACAACCGACGAGTCAACGTACGAAAGCGGTTTCTAAACTTCTTCTCATGAGGTCCAGATGTGTCGACATCCATTTCGTTCTGAACGGATGAGGTTTTTCGAACGAAATCCGGTTCGAACCGATTCCATTTCTCTGGTTCTCCTCTTGCTTCTGATTGCCGGTGCCGTCCGGACGGAAGGCACCGCACAGCCCATCGGTCTCCGGACGGATGAAAATGACCTGTCGATGCAACGGGAGGGAAATCCCCCTATGGTCGTACTGACACGTACCCCGCCGGAACCGGAGGTGCACCCGGACGACTTCGAGGTGCGCGAAGGTTTCAAATTGATCGATTCACTGGACGAGTTCCGGACGGCCATCGAGCAGGACCACCAGAAGATCCGACTGAAACCCGGGGTATACCGCGTCGATACGGTGGACCCAACGGAGAACGGGTACGTGCAGTTGTTCGCGGTGACCGGGTCCGGAAACCACTTTGACCTGCGGGGCGTGGTCATTGAAACCCCGTCCAGCACCCAGGACAGGCTCCCCATGAAGTCGCATTTCACACATACATGGACCATTTTTGGGGAGGACAACACCTTCGAGGGCGGATACTTCCGGAACGTGGTGGACGGGGGCTATCGGGAGTACGTCACAACCAACAACGAATTCTTCGTGAAAGGAGACAACACCACCTTCCGTAATTGTACGTTCGTGATCAGGGGCTCGTTCCCCTACGGATACTCGGATTTTTACGGAAAGGGTGGAGCAAGCTGGGTGGTTCATCCCAACAACAAACACTCGTTCATGAACGTGCAGGACGTGAACGGCTTCGAACTCATCGACTCCGAACTATACCAGCAGTCCTTTGGACACGGGGTACACTTTCATGAAACGAAAAGCGGACGGATCGTCGACTGTTCACTGTACGGAACGGTTCGTCCCACAAATGACATCATCGAACCGGGCAAGGCCATTCCAAAAGGACTGAATTCGTTTACCGAGACAAACGTGTACTCACCGCCCGGCCGGTACGAATCCGTCGGTCCCGCCCGTAAAAACGATTACCGGATCATGGTTCGGAAAACGCGGCCCATTCCCCCGAACGAAATGATCCCGCTCACCGAAGACGGTGTGCGTTCATATAACAACGTCCGGGACATCCTGGTCAAAGATACGTACATTGAACGGTTTCGTTCCAACGTCACGCTGACCGGCCCCGGCGATTACATTATTGACAGCGTGACGTCGCGTGAGGCCGGCAACATCGGTTTTGAGGTGGCCAGCCGAAGAGGCGATGTCATTGTTCGGAATACTCGCGGCGACCTGGCCTTTGATCCCCTCGTGGATCTCACGACGCGTGCCGGTGTGACGTCGAACAGCTTTTTCGAATTAACGGTGTTGAGTGCACGGGATCCGGAAGCCGAAAAAACCTTCACAAGCAAGGAACTGGAAGCGCCGAAGTGTGTCGGAAGCATTCAGGGGGAACAAACCACCTTTCTGTTTCGGGACGGAACCGAGCGGGAACTGCCCGACCGGTTCAACTACATCCAGCTTGAGAACAGGGGCCTCATCGATTCTGTACTCATCAATCTCACGTCCGCCGAAGTGCGACTCAACGAAAAGGCCACCGGCTCCCTCATTCTCTCCGGTGGCCCCGTTACGGGACGGAACGGAGAAAACACCGTCAAACACCTCTCCTTCCCCGAGCAGTTTGAATCGGTGATCAACGAACCGGGAGACGATTGACCATTGCGAAGAGATGGTTTTATTTAGCGGAATGCATTCACTTAAGATCGGGCCTGCGGTGCTCGTTCATCCCGGATTTACGAAAACCAGTTCCGCAGGCGCTGTTCCGATGTCTGCACGTTCTCTTTCCCGCTGACCTCGAGGGTCGTTGGGCCGTCGAAACCGACGTCCTTCAGTGCACCGATCACGTCCTGAATTGGAATGACGCCGTCCCCCAGCGGACGCAGGGCCATACCACAGCCGTACATCTCCCCCCGTCTGGACACCCAGTCCTCGCCGAGGTCCTTCCAGTGGACGTGTTTGATCCGTTCGCCGAACACCTCGACAAACTCCACCGGATCACCGCCGCCCAGCCAGAAGTTCCCGGTGTCATGGTTCACGCCGACGGTGTCCTCGTGTCCCACTTCCTCAAGGATGGCCTGCATGCCGTCGATGGAATCCGTCAGTTCGCCGTGGGGTTCGAGTAGAAGGTCGATACCCAGTTCCGACGCCCAGCGGATGGGTTCGTGCAGTTTATCATCGATGATCGTAATCTGCTCGGACCAGGACAGGTTGCGTCCGGCGGCCGTTTCCGGCTCGTGTTCGGTGGTGATTACCTGATCGACGTCCAGGTAGTCGGCAAGTTTAATGGCCTTGACCAGTTCCGCGGTTCCGTAGCGGGCCGGACTGCTCGGATCCAGGAGATTGGCATGTGCACACACGGAGGTGAATGTCAGGTCGTACCGGTCCAGCATCTTCTGAATGTCCGCCGGATGTTTGTCGAGGCTGATGGTTTCGGCAAACCCGGCTTCCACGCCAAGGGACCCTCCCATGTGATTGTCCGTGAGGTCCGTGTAATCAAACCCCATTTCACGAACGAGCTCGAACTGGCGATCCATCGGTTTCAGCGGTTCGATCAGTGCAAAACAACCAATTTTCATGACGCGTTGTCCCTCATGTGTAATTCGTGGATATAAAGAACGTGCGAAATATATTCGCCGGTCAGGAACTATTCTTTATCCGATGTTCCCCTGTGAATTTCAATTGCGGCGAGGACGGGGTGGTTTGTTTGCTTCGTAAAATCGATGTTCAGCGTTCCGTCCGTTACCGTGACGGGGAACGTTTTGCGAACCGGCCGGCCGAACCCGGCTTCATGGAAAAGGTCAAGGGAATCCAGGACCTGCTTTCCCTCCGCCCGCACCCCGAAA
>CAYXQY010000281.1:0-3563 GCA_964466525.1 uncultured Planctomycetia bacterium | reverse complement strand
TGTAGGTTCAAAAATCTAGTGCAACAGTTTTAAAAATTTTGTTGCACTATGAGCTACCAAAGATTGAGTTCCATTGAACGTGAGACGTTCTACAAGTACCTTCATCAAGGCAAGAGTTTCCGGAGGATGGCCTCTTTGATGGGAAGGGCTTCATCCACTCTGTCGCGTGAATTCCATCGCCATAAGATGCATTATGATAATATACATGGCTATAGGGTTTTCGCGGCTCAGCATTTCTCAGAGGTGAATGCCTCCTCGCGGAAAAAAGGGGATCTGAAATTGGGGAGGTCGCCCCGACTTTTCGATCTTGTTGTCCAGAAACTCAAGAAGAGATGGTCTCCCGAGCAAATATCGAAATATCTGGCCAGGAACTATCCTAACGACCCTACTATGGGGATCAGTCACGAGAGCATATACGCTTATTTGTACGTACGAGGCAAAGGTCAGCTCAAAGAGGAGGTCAAGAAACTCCCCCAAGAGCTGATCAGGTCAATGACCTACGATAACGGTACGGAAATGGCCCAACATCGAACCCTCACAAAAGAGACCAACATGGTGGTGTACTTTGCCCATCCTTATTCTCCATGGGAAAGAGGCACCAATGAGAACACCAATATGCTCATAAGGGATTTCTTCCCCAAGAACACCGATCTCAGTAAGCTTTCAAGATATCGGATCAAAAAGGTCCAGGACCTGCTCAATGAAAGACCCAGAAAAACCCTCAACTGGAGATCACCAGCGGAGGCAATGGGCGAGCTGCTCCAAAACCCTTTTTAATTTTTTAGGGAGCAGCTCGCCCATTTTGGGTTCATTTGTAGGTGTTGCACTAGAACCTTGAATCTGCCTAAATGGAAGAAATATATATTTATCACAGTGATATAACAGTGAGAAATATATATTTTTTGCTCGGTAAGGTTTTTTTAAGAATGGAAATACCGCGGGGCTTTATCGGGATGCCACGAGCGACTTATTCCCTTCGGGGCTTCTGCTCAATTCGGTAGGGATCATCTGATGACCAACTTCTTCTTATAGCGCTTTTTCTCTGATGTGACCACGAGCACGTAGATTCCCTGATCCAACGCGTCCCGCAAGTCAAAATGGGTCACCGTACGTTGGCTTTGCTCAGGGACGAGCGCTTTTGATGCGTATTCCTTGCCGAGCATATCCCGGACTGTTATGGATACTTCCTTTTTTCCGAAATGAGCCAATTCCAGCGAGATCTTTCCTTTGCTCGGATTCGGATAAAGGGTCAATCGGGTTTCAGATCCGGGCTTTTCGAGCGAATTCGCAGCCACAGGTCCGAAGACCTCCCTATCCCCGTTGAAATCCACCTGTTTGAGCTTATAGTAAGAGGTGCCTGAGGGAGGGGTCGTATCGGTGTGTTGATAACGGTTGATCGCATTGCTTGTTCCAGCTGCATCAGCTTTTCCAATTTCCCGGTAATGCTCCCCGTCTTTTGACCGAAGGATCTTAAAATAATGGCTGTTGGTTTCAGAAGCTGTTGACCAAACCACCGAAACGTTGTTTTCGGGATCCCCCCTAGCGGTAAAGTTGAGCAATTCTACAGGAAGGGGGGCATTTTGGGTACAATTGATGTCCGTTCCGTTTAATTCGATCTCATCATCGCACGCCGTACCATTCCCGATCGTCAGATCCCCTGAACCGTCAATGGTCCCCCCATCGAAAGTGAAGTCCCCTTCTACCTCCGCTTCCCCATCAAGGGTAAGATCCCCATTTCCGGAAAAATCCAGGTTTCCCTTAACAGTGAGTTTTCCGCCGGATTCAACGATTAGATCCCCATTTCCCGTAACGCCCGTATTGGAAGTCACGATCAATTCCCCTCCGCTTTTGATCGTGATCGATCCTTGTCCAGTGATATCCAAAGGGTCGCAGTTACATGTAACCGTATGGCCATCAATAAGCAACTCATCGTTTAAGTTGCAATCGGGACTTCCGCCCTCATTCCAGGTTGATGAGACCCCCCAATCGCCATCTTGTACTGAAGTATGATCGGCCCCTGGCTGAGCACCGAGGTGTCCGCTCAGCAAAAGGAAGAACAATGCGTTGATGAGGTTCTTTATCATGAATTTAAAAGGTGTAGAGTGAAAAACACGTAGGGGGCATTTGAATGCCTGACGTTAATATAACATCATAGGAAGAGGATCGTTTCATTTGACCCCCTGTATGACCCGACTTTTCGACCAATTTTGAGAAAACCTTAAGGAAGGCCCTTGATTTATCGATGATCTTCTTAGCCATGGGGTATCTAGCCCCTTCTCCGGATTCGTTGATAAGGGTGCATATTTATTATATTATTGGATAGGATATAATTCCTTTATATTAGGGTTTATAAAAATAAATATATATTTATCACAGTGATAATCAGTGGGAAATATATATTTTTTTATCGGTAAGGTCCTTTTTAGGAATGGAAATACCGCTCAATAACCCGGGGCTTTAGCCCCGGGAAAAGAAAGCCATGGCCCAACATCCTGGCTCCGTTAGGAGCTGCACCTTCTGTTCTTTTTTCCTCAATGAAAAAAGAACCAAAAAATCCAGCCTGGTGCTTTTTGGAAAAAAGGACCTAATAAATTTCTTCTCTTGTTCTTTTTTTCTTGATAAAAAAAGAACCAAAAAAATCAAGGAAGATCGAATAGCCCTGCGAGGGCCGCTTATCACACGACCTCCCACCATAAGTCCGCGGCCCTCTCGGCCATCATCGCACTGCTGCCGCCCCGGACGATCTTCCGGGGCCATCCCGCATTCCCTATCAACCTCGTGAACTCCCTTACAGCTACCTGAAGACGAAGGGTTTTATCCTATTCCCCGATCGAGAAATTAAAAGCCCCCACCCTACCCAAAAACCCCTTTGAACGCCTCTGCCCGCATTTGACACACCTCGTCCAAACGGCCGTTCTTGGTGAAGATCCGGGGATCACTGTCAAACCGGAACACCCGGTACAGGTGGTATTGAGCGGTTAATTCCCGCGATACCTCGAGTTCATTCCTGGAAAAATAGATGGGGGCGTATTTGTCCAGCTTGGTCGTTTTGACCTCGATGAACCGTTCCCGGCCGTCCTTTACCCCGCTCCACTCTTTTTCCAGCGCATCCGGAAATAAGCGGCTACCGTAGCTTCTACTTCCTGACGGGTTCGATCCATGGGGGTAGGAAAGATGGGAAAATTTTCGTTTGCAAGGAATTTCACGGCCATATTCAGGCGGATTTACCAAAGGAGGTAAACAAAAGGCCGTCCTGGAGGCATTCCTGGAGGTAAGCGAAAACGGCTTGTAGGGATTCCTGCGTAAGTCGGGGATAATTCTCAAGGATATCCTTTTCAGTCCACCCTTGTGCAAGAAGCCCCACGATATGCTCAACCGAGATCCTTGTTCCTTTGATGACCGGTTTACCGAGCAAGACCTCCTTATCCGAAACGATATGGTCCTTCCAATCCATACCTTAAAGCTAAAAAATGTTTTGGGGATCTTGATATGAAATGCTCGAAAACGGTCCCGGCGTAAGGCAAGGAAGATCGAATAGCCCGACGAGGGCCGCTTATCGCACG
>CAYXQY010000280.1:0-3666 GCA_964466525.1 uncultured Planctomycetia bacterium | reverse complement strand
CAGGGCTTTCTCGTAGTCCTCGGGGGTCCATTCTGTTTCACCTTTTCCGGTAAGGGAAGAGGACCTTAAATCCTGATCCATAGGGGTATGTGATATCGTGCCTTCTCAGGAGGTACCATGACCGGCTGGATGAGATCATGGGAAACTGGACGCCGATGGAATATTTAGAGGAGGAGAAATAAACTGATATTTGGTAGATATGGAAACTTCATTTCCCCCAACCCCAAGGTTGGGAAAAGCCCTGAGTCTCACAATAAAATTCGCTCAGGCAGTTCAGGTTTTCACTACCACCGCCCCACCGGTCAATGATGGATCTCTCGTAAGAAAAAGATGGTTGAGCGGTAGGTGTGATCGACAAATTTTTCAGAACCTCTTTGAGAATCGTTTCAAACAAGCCTAAAAGGCTTGTGGACGACAGCCCTGTGTTGATCGTAAAATCAACACCTGGTGACAAAACCGGTTTGATCAAACAACCCTGAAAGGGTTGTGGAACAATCGTTCACCGAAGATTGCGGAATCGTTTTTTTCTTAAATTGATTCCGGAACCCCCTTTGGGGTTCGTTTTTTTCGTTTTAGTTCCCGGGGTTGGACATTATCCAACCCCGGGCTACCGGACGGAACCCCTTCGGGGTTCTCAAGAGGGTTTCCTAAATGAGATTATTTTTCCCGATCACCCCGGTATTTTTCTAAAGCATCCTCGGGTGTTAATCGACCTTCGGGAGTCACATCGAAATCATCATCAAAGCTGACAAGAGACAGGTCGAATTGACTTGCCGCGATATATTGATACGAATCATCGAAGTCAAGACCTTCTTCCTCTTTACATTTTTTGATCTTATGTAAACCGTGCTCCAGACGAACAACCGTAAAATCCGGAACATCCACCGTATCCTGGAGGAAATCCTCATACACCTGGAATTCATCCTTCCGTTCAGCAATGATTCCAATGGAGTATACGGAGAAATCCGTGATACACAAATCAGAAACAGGAATGGATGTTAAAAATGAACGTGCATCATCAGATCGGTCCTGGTCGAGGAGGACCTCCAACCACACGCTCGTATCCACCAGAAACATTTACTCAACCCACCATTCGAGAGATTTTTCCTGCAGTTCAACCGCTGTAAACTCGTCCCGATATTCTTTCAATCCTCCTGCCCAGGAAAGACTCAGGTATTGTCGGGATCCGCTTTCCTTTCGTTTGTTCAGCAATCGATCAACGTATTTCTCAATGCTCCCTTGCCTATCCATGGGCACATCTTCTAACCCCTGAAAGAGAGATACATCTTGAACCGACTCGTTCAATTCCTCTATCTCTTCTTCCATGAGGTCGTTTAAAAGTCCGGAACTCACCTCAACGGCGGCAAGTTTTTTTATTCTCGTCTTCAACTCCTGATCCGTGAGTTCTTCTTTTGCCGAATCACCAAGGCGGTCGAAGAGTTTTTTTACTTCCTCAACGAACGGATCTCGATCGATCTCGTCAAAAAGTTCATTCGATCTAACGATCTCTTCTGTAAAATCTTCAATTTTCGATTCCAGGGATTTCTTGGACTTTATATCCACTATTATAAATTCCTTCTCTGAATCTCCCTGATCTACAGCTATAAAATCTACGGGAATTTCATCTTGATAATGATACTCTATATCATCAGAAACTTCAGAGTATCCTTCGTCACCCTTACGACCGGGGGGAATGGTATAACTACCGTCAACTTCATTAGGAAAAGGACTCGGACTGGTATCAAGCAGAATGCTATTACCCGTCCCTGATGAAGTTAATTTATTACCGGTAAATCTTCGGGTTTTTTCTCCGCTTGAAATGGGCATTTTAATCTCTAAGCTCACGAAGTTCTCTGGAAGCTGTGTCGAGCGCTTTATCGAAAAAATATCGGATTTTTTCTTCTCGATATCCCGCATCGTCCGGTACTTCCGGAGTTGTGTTCAAATCAATATTCCATTCAATTCGTGTCTCCGGTTGATGATCCTGAAGGACCCAGTTCGCATTTGCGTCATGTATTATATGAACAGTAATTTCCTCATCTTCCGTTTCTGTATTCCCCTCCAGTAAAGGACCGAGTTCCCATTCCTCAATTCGATTCGTTCGACCTCGCAAATCACGGTATGATTCGACGGATCCTTGTATCTCTTCGTTGAAAAATTGATCCGCCACGATCTGTAACGCGTTCGAATTTTGAGCTTCACTTCCGGCACATTTGATAATACAAACAAGTCGATTCGTCCTGGCATCCAATCGGCCGAGTCCTCCCAGCATGGAATCACCAATCTCCTCTGCGATTAAGGATAGATCAAATGCCTCCTCAATCGTGTCTTCGATTTCCAAAATATCCAGATAAAGATCAAAACGCTCAGGGCTTAACGTAAGTTTCGGCGCCGCGTCACCCTCTGACGTCCAGATTGCCGTCTGAATTGTATCACCCGTGTTCACCACGAATGTCTGACCAATTTGCGGTTCCCCGAAGTCGAGATCTATCGAATGATCAGAGATCTCTAATTCACGTTCGAACTCTGAAGAAAAATCAGCCAGCTTGCCGATAGGCAGGTCCGTAAATTCTGGACTCAGCACAAAACCGAACTGGCAGAGAAGTTGCTCGTCAAAAACAGGCATGTGCAATGCGCTCCGAAAAAAGGAAATCGTATAATCTACAGATAAAGTATACCATTCGTGTGATATTTGATCAATGTTACTCGTGTTTAATAGGAGCTCGAAATGAAATTATTCAAAAGATTTCGTTGAAAAAGCGGAAAAAAATGTTAGTATTATGTTTGTTGCGAGGGTTATCATTTACTCAAGAGGTCCTGAAACATGAAAAACTGGAAAAGCCAGGTATCAAGAGTGGAATGGCAGGCAGAGCGGAACGCCGAGCGCAATGCGAAGCGTGATACTAAGGAGGAGGCGAAGAAAATGATCAGGGAACTTGAGAGATAGATCGGATCAATCACCATGAGTAAAAACCACTCATCAAATCCGACGACCTGTCATATGCCCGGAACCTGGCGGAGCTGCACATACGGGATCCCGATGACTACATGGATCTCGGAAAACAAGTTCCGATCATCATAGATGCAAGCATCCTTCTGAAGGACGTCCGCTTCCAGGTATCAGAAGGCGTACGAACTGTTCTGCATGAGGCGATTCATGCCGGGGCCGTTCGTCCCATCTCTCCTGCGTATGCATTCGATGAAATGGAGGAAAAGATCATCCAGATAGCGGAGCGGGAGCAACGTGATGTAGACGAGCTTTTCTCCGTCTGGGACAAAATACACCCGAAAATCGATGTTCGGAACGTCGAGGAAGACGTGGAAAAACGAAATCAAGAAGAAGTGCCGGACCCGGATGATCTTCCCTATCTTGTGTTACAGGAGCAGACGGGATATCCAATCCTTACAAAAGATCCACATTTCGAACAAATGGACGCGGAGACGATTCCGATCACAATTCGTGAGCCACTTCGGGAATACGCTTGAAACGAACCGTATCGAATTTATTTTGTGGCTGGCTCCGGGGTGGGTACGGCTGCTGTAAAGAGAGTGTTTTAGGGGGGATATAAAGCAATTTCGGCGGGAGTGTCCATGGTTCGCAACGCACCGCCCTAGGAGGCTGCTGAAAAACCCCCGCAACGTCAGCGAAACGAGTTGCGTCGAAGA
>CAYXQY010000279.1:0-3678 GCA_964466525.1 uncultured Planctomycetia bacterium | reverse complement strand
TGATCTCCGTAGTGCGCGGATTCGCAGGCGATGCCGAAAGTGCATCGGCGAGAATCCGCAATCGCCCAGAGATTCCAATTGCATTCTATCTCCTTGAGACGAAACGAGTTACGCCGAATAGCTTTGTCAAATCCTCCTCGTCGATGCACTGACGGCATCGACTGCGGCGGACTTCGCGCTCTTCGACGCAACTCGTTTCGCTGACGTAGCGAGGGTTTTTCAGCAGCCTCATATTCATTCACTTCACGGACCTTCTTCTCCGGACCTCCGCTAAATTTTCGATCGGTCCTCCCGTTCAGAACATTGCCAGAAAACGATGAGAGCAAGAAGGACACCTCCCCCTCCGATGTACTGGAACACACCCCCGAGGTTCACAAGAAGCAGCCCGGCGAACAGCACGCAAATTGCCACCCAGTTCCACCACGACTGAAACCATGAATGTACGATACCCATCTGCCCGTCCCTTTACACTCATAAATGATTAAAACGGCACAATTAGAACCTAAAGAAACAGAACCCGTAGAACGGCGAGAATGTTATGTTTCGATTTCGGCCACATACACCTGCGGATGCCCGCTACGATCCGAGGTAAAGCTCACTTTTGTCTCATCCGGACTGAACGCCGGATGGGGATGGGTCCACTGCGGTCCATACACGGTGTCCACGTCCATCTCCATCCAGCTCATTGCGTCATCCCGTTCCTCGGCCGCCTCTTCCCAATCCTCTTCCGTCGCATATCTTGATTTTTTCCACTGCGTTCCTCCATTCGAGCTCTCCGAATAAAACAGCCGGCCATACGCACCGGTGTCCACATCGACCAGCAACACGCCGACGTCCGGGTGATTGGTATCGCAAAGGATCTTCGATCCGGCCTGATTCGCAGTGATATGCCAGGCATTCAGGTTCGCGATTTCCTCGATGTCCCCCGTCTCCCAATCCAGACGCTGAATGGATTCGGGCCAGATCGTAAAGATCAGGTCACCTGTATTACCAAGAAACGTTTCATGCACCACGAACTCATCATTTCCATGCTCGTAAAGGCATTCCGGCTCGCTACCGTCCCGACGAATGCGGTGCATGCGAGGCGCGGGGTCGCTGGCAAATTCGATCCAGCCCGGATCCGTCGGGTGAAACTGAGGATGAATTACGGTCCGATCAAACTCAAGGATAACTCCTCCCTCCGTCCCGCGCCGATCCGTGACCACCAGACCATGCGAACCGTCCCGCTCGTACGCGGAGACAATCCAGTGTCCGTCCGGGCCCAGGTTGCACTCACCGAACTCACCTCCCTCCAGTTCGAAAACCGTACGGGTCGATAAACTCGAACGATCCACCGCCTCGATGGTTCCGTCACGGGTGTAGTAGATTTCACTCCCATCCCCGGCGTAAACAGCCGACATCGGGTGGAGGTTCTCCACGTTCGTAAGCTGACGGATCACACCGTCCGGATAGGTGACCTCATACAGCTGAGGTTCCCCCGTTCGATACGACGTAAACAGCACGTCTTCTTCATCGGGGGAAAACGCGGACGTCAGGTAATACGGCGTATGATTGATGCATTCGGCGTCCGTCAGTTGATGAAGCCCCACACCGGTTTGCTCATCCGTGACGGTTCGATGTTCGGAAGGAAACGTCTGTATCGCTCGTTCTGCCATGAGTACCTTTTCTCCCGTACAATGCGAACGCGTTCATTTATCTGACCCCTTCAACAGGAGTCAAATACACGATACATTGCTTTCTTAGAACGGATTCTACCAGATATATTCCGATTTTTAGAATGAAATAAAACCGTTCAAATTCCCGGCGACGTTTTGAATCATAAAGGTAACGCTTCTTATACGAAACGCTTGCAAACCGTATTTCGAATGTCGGTTATGAAACTCTGAAATCCTTAACCGGTTCCTATTGACAAACAAAGAGCAAACCAACACAATAATTCAAAATCTACCTCAGATCCGTTCAGTTTGATGAGTTCAGCCCGCAGGAAATCCTCCATGCAACAGGACAAATTAATCAAAACAACACTTGTCGGATCGTACCCCGTTCCGCATTGGTTGATCGCAACCCCATCACGGACCGGTGTTGTGGACGCCACAAAAGTCGTCATGAAAACGCAGGAGAATGCGGGCATTGACGTCATCGTCGACGGTGAACTTTATCGATGGGACGTGAATCATCCGGAGACGAACGGCATGATTGATTATTTTATCGGTCCGATGTCCGGCATTCGGACCGGGGTAAGTCGGACGGACGTCCGGGAATTCCAGCAGCGTGATGAGATGGAGTTCCGAGCGGAGCCGGCGGGCGTCGTGGACGGTCCGATCGGAGAAGGAACGCTTGACATTCCGTCGGATTACGAACGGGCGCGTTCCTGTACGAACGCCGACCTGAAATTTACCGTGACCGGCCCGCACATGCTCAGCAAGACACTGATGAACAACCACTATTCCGACCGCCCGGAACTGGCGGAGGCGATCGCCGAAATTCTTGCGGAGCAGGTTTCAGCCATTGATCCGGAGGTGCTTCAACTGGACGAAGCAAACGTAACCGGTCATCCCGAGGAGGGCGACTGGGCCGCCCGGGCCCTGAACACGGTTCTCGACGCCGCCGGGGACGTGGAACGAAAAGGGGTGCACCTCTGCTTCGGAAACTACGGCGGACAGAGCATACAGGAAGGTCACTGGCAGGAGCTCTTCGACATGATGAACCGGCTTCACTGTGATCACGTGATCATGGAATTTGCGTTCCGGGGCTACGACGAACTGCACTATTTCCGTGACAGTCTCGATCCGAATCTCGACGTCGGTCTGGGGGTGATCGACATCAAATCGAACGTCGTGGAAACGCCGGAGCAGGTCGCCGGCCGGATCGAAAAAGGAGTAGATATCCTGGGGGACGATCGGATCGGGTGGGTTCATCCGGATTGTGGATTCTGGATGAACAAACGGACCATTGCAGATCGAAAGATCCAGGCTCTCGTGGAGGGGTGTAATCTATTTCTCGGACACCGGGACTAACTTCATTCCAACCGGTAACAAACGATGCCGATTCCTGACGAGCCATCCGCAATTTTGCTTGTTTCCTGTCCGGACCGCCCGGGCATCCTGGCAGCCATTACCGGGTTTATCAGGGACCACGGGGGCAACATCCTTGAGCTGGACGAGCACGTCGAACGACAGAATGAGATCTTCCTGATGCGAATCGAATGGGAGATGGGATCATTTGACCTTTCCCGCGATCAGATCTCCCCGGAATTCCAATCCGTGGCCGAACGCTTTTCGATGGACTGGTCCCTGCACTTTTCCGACGAGACGCCGCGCATGGCAATCTTCGTTACCCGCCAGTCCCACTGTCTGCACGATCTGCTCGCACGAATGGAATCCGGAGAATGGGACGTTTCGATTCCGCTGATCATCAGCAATCATGACCGGCTTCGACCGGTGGCGGAACGGTACAATATCGATTATCACCACATACCGATTACCGAAGAAAATAAACGTGAACAGGAGTGTAAACAACTAACACTCCTGAACGACTACAACATCGACCTGATCGTGCTGGCCCGATATATGCAGATTCTGACGGAATCGTTCGTGAACCAGTACCCGAATCAAATCATCAATATCCATCATTCCTTTCTCCCTGCCTTCCCGGGCGCCGAGCCCTATCAGTCCGCGT
>CAYXQY010000278.1:0-3690 GCA_964466525.1 uncultured Planctomycetia bacterium | reverse complement strand
GATCCCCGATGAACGTGACACCGTTTTTTGAGGACATCACGGTGTTTTACGAGAAGAAACAGTTGCAAAGTCTGGCCTATTATTCTCCATGAGAACTGTTTTCTTTTCGAGGATACAGCGTAGACGGAAAGAGGAGGGAGTGGTTCAGCGGCGAATGGTCTTCAACTAATTTTGTCCATTCCTTAACGGCAACAGGCGTACTTCAGTTTGTTGATAATTGGTCATGTGAATATAGAACGTATCACTCAGCTATAGGATTGCTGAAAAACCCTGGTAACGCCAGCGAAACGATTTACGGCGAAGAGCCCGGAATCCGCCGCAGCCGATACTGCGAGTGGGTCGTCGAGGAGGATTCGACAAAGCTTATCGGCGTAACTCGTTCCGCTCAAGGAGATGAAATACAATTGGAATCTCTGGGTGATTGCGGAATTTCGCCGATGCTCTTTCGGCATCGCCTGTGAATCCGAGCACTATAGCGAACCGAATTGTATAATACTGACGAAGCGGGGGTTATTCAGCTGCCTCCTATGAGTAATATGATGGTTTTGTTTTGTTCATGGTGCTTCCTTCTGACGGATCAGGAATTGGACATGAAGTGGGTCGAACCGGAGTGGAATTTGTTTTGAAGTGACATTGGTAAATTTGTGTAGAAACGGGAGTGCAATGACAATAAATAACCGAATTCAGCGTTGTCTCTTAATCTGTTGTGTGCTGATATCTACGGTTCTTTTTACACGGCGAGGTATAACGCAGGATCAAACTGATTTTCCGCGGGTTCCTGAGAACTGGAGCGTGAAGAAAGTGGCGGAATACCCTGAAATAAAATACCCGACCGTCGTCGAGGTCGCGCCGGATGGTCGTGTGTTTGTCGGTGAGGATCCGAAGGACATGCCGGGACCGGTTGGCGAACCAATTGACCGGATTGTCTGTTTCCACCCGGACGGCCGTAAAACGGTGGTGGCGGACAATCTGCATGCCGTATTTGGTTTGCTGTACCTGGACGGAAAATTATACGTGAATCACCCTCCAGAAGTCACGGTGTTGGACGTGGATGGGGGCAGGGCAACAAGCCGAAAGACGTTAATTGAATCACTCGGTAAAGAACCCTGGCAATGGGGGTTTAACGATCATATACCGGCCCAGATCAGGTTGGGAATGGATGGGTTTATCTATATGAGTGTGGGAGACAAAGGTATTTACAAAGCGGAGGGTCAGGACGGATCGACCGCTACCCTTCATGGAGGAGGTGTTTTTCGATTTCGTCCTGATGCTACGGATCTGGAAGTCTATGCCAGTGGAACACGAAATCATCTGGATGTTGCGGTCAACTCACAGGATGAGATGTTCACTTACGATAACACGGACGACGGTAACGGGTGGTGGACCCGCGTCACACACATGGTGGACGGAGGGTTTTACGGGTATCCACACGATTACAAGCCTCGAGAACCGTACACCCTCTGGATGATGAACGATTACGGAGGAGGTTCTCCAACCGGGGCGTATGCTTATACAGGGGCCCGACTGCCGGAAAAGTACCACGAGGATCTCTTTATGTGCGAATGGGGAAAGCAGGCCGTGGAACGATTCGAGGTCTCACGTAGCGGAGCAACCTTCGAAATTGACAGCCGTGAGCGATTTTTCGGACGTAAGGACGACACATTTACACCGATCAGTATTGAACTGGCGGAAAGCGGCACATCATTTTACGTGAGCGACTGGGATTACAGTGGATGGACGGACGACAAAAAACGTGGGCAACTGTTCAAAATGACGTACTCCGGAGAAACACAAGACGTTTCGAAACCGGAATGGTACACAGCTGCGGGAATCGGTGAATCGGTGGATGTCTCGACCGACCGGCTGATTGAAGAGGGGCTTGCTCACCCTGCGAAACGGGTACGCATGGTGGCACAACACCAGTTGTCCGAACGTGGAAAAGAGGTCATCCAACCCATTGTACGTTTGCTAAAATCCTCCGGAGTTCCCCCCCATGCAAAGTGGCACGGCATCTGGACGCTGGATGCAATTGACGCGGGGCATTCGGCCCGTGATCTTATTATCGATCTCTCCGGTCCGAACCAGCCGGCATCCGTTCGCAGACAGGCCATGCGGCAGCTCGGAACCCGGGAGGTGAAACGAGCGGCAGAGGTTCTGGTCAAGTACCTGGACGACGAAAACGCATCGATCCGATTTTGGGCTGCCACGGCGCTGGGTCGTATTGGCCACGCGAGTGCCGTTGAAAATCTATTGAACGCACTGGATGAATCGGATCTGTTTACACGATACGCCGTATTCAAGGCCCTCAACCGTATTGGTCGAACAAAGCCGGAAGCATGGTACGAAATTGCGGATGGGTTCAACGCCCGTAAGAATTCGATTCGAACAGGGACACGGTTTGCCATGCGGGAGACCTACATGTTGAAAAACGTCCAGGCGCTCTCGAATGTGGTACAAAATGGGGATCACATGGCCGCCAGAAAAAGCGCTTTGAAGACATTGACGGCTTTGTTGCTCAAGCGGAAACCGTGGAATGGGGATTGGTGGGGTACTCAACCGATAAAAAAAGGTCCTCGTCCGAAAACGGAAGAATGGGAAGGAACCCACATTGTTCGAAATACGCTGGATTCGGTGTTGAACGGAAAATCAAAGCGCCTGAAAAAAATTGTCATTGAGAACGGCTCGAAGGTGAACATGCCGGGTCTGGTTCCGTTGTTCATGCAGGAATATAACCAGACTCAGAATCGAAGCATGAAAACTCTTCTCCTGAAAGCGCTGTCGAATTTGCCCGATAAGCGAGCTCTCGATGTCTATCTGGACGGGTTGTCAAGTGAGGACGAACAGGTGCGGGCATCCAGTCGAGACGCCCTGCGAGCCATATCGTCCGGCGTGCGTGGGGAAGTGATAAAAAAGGCACGGAGTGGAGCGTTTACGGACGAGGAATTGCAGCAGCTTGCACAGGTATTTACGAAACCGGAGCCGATCCGCAACTGGCATATCATCGGGCCATTTGAGCGTGAGCGGACCCGGCCCTTTGACCTGAAAAGCGTCCCGTATGAACAGACGTTTGAGGGGGAGACCGGGAGGGTGGCCTGGAGGGAAGCCACGGGGGAAGAGAAGCACGGGCACATCGACCTGGAAGAGGAGCTGGAAGAGACAGATCATGCGTCCGCTTTTGCCCGTGCCACCGTCGAGGTGGAGGAAGCGATGGATACGGAACTTGTGCTGGGAAGTGACGACGGATTGCGTGTCTGGGTGAACGGTGAGAAGGTATTTGAGGACATGGGGACCCGGGGCTGGGAGCCGGATCAGTTTCGGGTTCCGGTGTCGTTGAAGAAAGGGAAAAATGAGATTGTGTGTAAAATCGAGGAGAACACCGGCAGCTGGGGGTTTTCAGTGAAGTACGTCAGCCGGGAGTTTCTCCGGAGCGTGCAGGAGCAGTAACGGCGGGGGCCGTATTTGCTTGAAGGGGTGTTGATGGACATTTTGGAATTGAACCGAAAACGATGTATCCTTAGTACGTATGGAGGGATGGAACGATTGACTTAGAAACAACAAAATATTTCTTCACCGTTCCCAAAAGGAAATAATATATGAAGTGTGATCCCTCGTGTGAAGACGGCCTTTTCCCCGAGTCACGCCGAGCATCGGCGCTGATCGTGGCGATAGCGGTGTTGTTCATCATGTTTT
>CAYXQY010000277.1:0-3711 GCA_964466525.1 uncultured Planctomycetia bacterium | reverse complement strand
TCAAAGAAGCAGTCACAGAAGCCAGAAAGAAACTCCCCGCGGATTGATTCCTCTCTCGCCTCCTGTGCCTCGGGGAAGAAACGGGCACGTCAGGGAGCCCGCCTGATACGTTCATCGGCGAACACTGTTTCGAACGTGCTCCGTCGGAAACAACCTGAACAGCCGTACATGTCCTTTCTGTACACACATGAAACGGCGCTTAGAAAATCAGGTAAAACCCGGAAACAGGGGATAAAAAAATTAGTAAATGGGTTGTACGTGCTCCTCCATACAGACAGAATCAGAAAATACCGTTCCTCCTACGAAAAAATTGATACGCTCCTGGCGAAGGAGAAAAAGGTCGCCGATGCGACCGAAGAGAAACGAAACGGGTTACTTTCCGACTTCAAAGGAATCTACACCGGTCTAAAAAAACTTGCCGGTATTCAGAAAAAATTAGTACAACAGGTTCGTGCCCTCCTGAACAAATATGATTGCAATCAGAGGGTCGGTGTAATGGGCCACGAAAGAATAGGGGATGAAAGCCGTCAGTTTTTGTTTCAATAACCGGACGAATCGCTTCATTCGCAACAGACGACCCTTCTTTCATAGTGATCTCATCTCTCCCAGTTATTCACGTGATACCATGCTTCAGTGGCTTCTTCTGCTGTTTATCGGGGTGCCGATTCTTGAGCTGTATCTGCTGTTTCAGATCGGAACCGTGATCGGAGTGATGCCGACCATCGGCATCGTGGTGTTGACCGGTGTCCTCGGATCGTGGCTGGCCCGGCGGGAGGGTCGGAAAACACTGATCAGCATTCGGGAGAAGCTGCGGTCCGGCAGCGTGCCGTCCGATCCGTTACTCGATGGATTGATGATCCTTGTCGCCGGTGCGCTGTTGATCACCCCGGGTGTGCTGACCGACGTGGTCGGGTTCTGCGGACTGATTCCATGGACCCGCTCCCTCGTCCGCACCCACCTCAAGAACTGGTTTCGCAAACTGACGGAAACGGGAGCGGCGGAATTCAGGTACTTCGGTTCCTTCGGCGGTTCACAAACCCCGAACGAGGATCCTTCCGACCACAATCGGAAACGGTCCCCGGACGGCGTGGATTACGACATCGACGTCGGGTCCACCGAAAAAAACGATAAGGACAATGACGGGACGGACCCCGGGAAACGTCGTCAATCGGACGGGGAAGGAAAATAAGTGTCACGTCTTGAAGACCTGAAATTCCCTCGTACCGTCAGTGCGTGAGCATTTGTGTCGTGCGCAGGGAAAATGCCGCAGTCGATACCGTCAGTGTTCGCCGAAGATCTTTGACACAAGGGACGGACAAATGCACCGTATTCGTCAAAACGGGAAATTCGTCCCAAATTCCCTTTATAATATAGAAACACCTTTTGGATCGAATTCCTTGAACAACTCAATCTCCGGCTCCTCTCCGCATCACACGTCGTTCATCCAAAAAAATGTTACTCGATTGCACAAGGCTTCGTGGACATCATGAGAAACGAAGACACGACAAAAATGCTCCTCGCTGTCGGTCTGATTTTATATTTTGGCTCCGTTCTGTATTCTTCTCCGGATGACGTAAACGACAAACCGGACATTGGAACGGAGGAAGGGGAAATGTATCCGGATTTTTACCTGCAACGTCTGGATGGTTCGTACGGGCGGCTGTCGGATTATCGCGGAAAGAAGGTGATTCTCTTCCAGTTCGCTTCGTGGTGAGCGGGGTGCCGTCGCATTCTGCCGGTCTGGCAGGAGAAGCTTTCCTCGTATCTTCAGTCCGGAGACGTGGAATTCGTCGGGGTGGTTCAGGAACAGCACCCCGACCGTGCACGGTTGTACCTGCAATGGCGGAAGTTTGACGTTCCGGTGTTCGTGGATTCCCTGAACCTGCTTCCCCACCGGGTCGTACCGGTGCCAATTGCCCTGGACGAAAACGGCGTGGTCCGGCTTAACCGGTTGAAGCAGGAGCAGATTGAGGAGTTTGTCCGGAACTCGTTTCCCGATCTCCGGGTTCCGGACGGATACAATGTGGTGCAGCCCACTGATCTGTCGACGTTGAAACGGAAGGCCCGGCAATCGGACCGGGCGGCGGACTGGCGGAACCTCGGCGATGCGTACTTTGTCCGGGAGAGAAACCGGCACATGAACAAAAGTGTGCACGCCTATCGTGAAGCCATTGAACGACAACCCGACCACGGCCCGACGCATTTCCGCCTGGGCGTGGCACTCCAGCGACGGTATGAAACTGAACACCGGCGGGAGGGAGACGGTCAACAGGCAGTCAGCCACTGGGAGAACGCTCTGTCGCTGAACCCCAACCAGTACATCTGGCGCCGGCGTCTCCAGCAGTACGGACCCCGGCTGGACAAGCCGTATAACTTTTACTTCTGGATCAGGAAAGCGCGAAAGGCCATTGAGGAACGAGGCGAACAGCCCGTGTCGCTCTCCGTTGAACCCCGCGGCTCCGAGGTTCAGTCCCCCGATAGTGAAGGTCAGGCCCGCAACAGCACGTCCGTTCCGAACCCGGATCCGGAGGGACGGATTCTCAGCGATTCAAATGGTCTGGTCTCCGTCAGCACGGTAACCACACCACAGCGTGTTCGTCCCGGGGAGGACGTACGTGTTCGTGTGCATTTCCGGTTGCGTTCGGAGAACAGACCGTACTGGAACAATGAAGCCGAACCACTCACCCTGTCCCCGAACCTGCCCGATTCGCTCTCCCTGAACGAAGGATCGTTCCGATATCCAAACGCACAGGAGCCCGAAACACGCGGGGACCGTGTTCTGGAATTTGAAGTGTCGGTCCCCCCGGACCTTGAGAAGAGCACGGTGACCCTCCCCATGTACGCCCTCTATAATGTGTGTGAGGAAAAGCAGGGGGTGTGCCGTTACCTGCGCAAGGATTTCAGTGCAAGGATCATGGTCGACCCGGATGCCCCCTCCCTGAAGTAAAGTGACGTCGTTCCGGTGGAGACGGATGGGATTCGGGCATCTGTTTTTACATCGCAGGTCATTGATCCTGTTTCACCTGTTTCAGGGCCTGTCGCCTGTACGTCCCGTTGAGTTCCTTCCACCGGTTTTTCATACGTTCCACCCGATCCGGGTGGTTCTCCGAGAGGTCGTTTGTTTCATTCAGGTCCTTCGACAGGTTGTAGAGTTCCCAGCTGTCGTTTCGTTTCCGATGTACCAGTTTCCAGCCGTCTTTCTGCAGGGCTTTGTGCCCGGAATGCCTGAAAAATAGATACGGATGATCAAACGAATTCTCTCCGTTGCCGATGAACGTCGGGGTCAGGCTGCGACCGGGAAGCGGCGGGGCATCCGCCGGTTTCCGGTTTGTGGAGCGTCCCACGACCTTCAGCATGGTGGGAAGGATATCATTGGTGTGGGCGGGTGCGTGACGAAGTTCCCCTTCCACATCCTTCGGTAAACCGGCCGGCCAATTCAGAATAAACGGCGTGGCCGTTCCACCATAATGGCCCCAGGATTTGTACAGACGAAACGGGGTATTCGACGTGTTCGCCCAGCCAGGACCCAGGCACAGGTAACTGTCGGCCGATCCCATGGGTGCGGACGGATCGTGTCCGTCCCCCCGCTCGATCAGCTCCGCGCTGGCCCCATTGTCGGACAGAAACATCACGACGGTGTTTTCACGCTCCCCCATCCGTTCGATCTGGTCAAGAACCCGACCGATTTCGTCGTCCATGCGATCGATCATT
>CAYXQY010000276.1:0-3797 GCA_964466525.1 uncultured Planctomycetia bacterium | reverse complement strand
GTTGTTGCCCGTCGATTTCGATCCGGACGGTGTGCAGGCGTTCGGTGTCCACCGCGACGGCGTATGCGAAATACTGCATGACTTCGGGACCGACGTCGCTCCTGCCCTTCCGGTCCACTCGAATGACCAGCCGATCGTCTTCTATACGGGGTGCGAACTGGACGTTCACGTTCCCGGTGGTTGCGTCGTCGCGGATCAGGAGCAGTACTTCTTCGTCAAAATCAATCTGAGCCTGTTCCAGGGCGTGCTTAAATTCGTCAAACTTGTTCCACCCTTTTAATTTCCCGGTGTGTTTCGCCATAAACCGGTTCAGTTCCTTGCGTGTCCGGAGCACTGTGGTGTCAAAGTTGCTGTATCCGTGTTCCTGTCCCGGAATGTCGATCTCGCGGTAGGGGAATTTGGCTGGTTCCTTCGTCTTCTGTTCCGCGGGTTCGCTATTTCCCGGTTTCTCGGGAGTGGTTGTGGAGGAATCACAACAGGTGAACAGCAGAATCAGGATGAATATGAGTACCTGTGTATGTCGTTTCATGATTGGTTGTTTTGTGAGTTTACGATCACTGATCAAAAACCTGTGAAGAAGGAACTATAACTCGTTTGAATACGAAAGCAAGCTTCCAATGGCGGTGAATTAAGCGAATAACTGTAATATACAGGTTTATTCGGTGAATTTGTTCCGGATCGTTGGTGGGAGACGCTGGAAAACGGGGCGGACGGACGGGACGAGATCCTTGACCTTGCGGTTCGGTTCGCTTCCCTGGTGGATGAACGGGATGGGTAAGCGGGAGCCGTGGACGTCGCTCCCTTACGGCGCTTTTTGCCGTCGATCAAGATTACGATTATGATCAGGATCAAGAGATAACAGCAGTCGACAGCTTGTGGCCGGTGGCCGACAGCAAAATAACAGAAACTGCAAACAACCGATTCGGATTCTGATTACGATCAGGATCAAGAGAACAGCAGGCGGAAGCCGTAAGCCGTAAGGTTCTAACGGCAGGGGATATGGAGGAACAAAACAGCAGATCAAGGGTATGATCAGGATCAAATAAACGCCGACTGTGCATGAGGCATTTTTGTCGGGGGTGTAGAGCGGGTAAGCGCGGGCGGCCGGGCAATTCCGTTAACGCAAGCAGGATGGAGCGTTCCATTCCGATCCATTCCCTCGCTGGCGCGAGGGAATCCTTCTTTGCAAAATCTCCTGTCACCCCGGGTTAATCAGGAGATCAACCCCGGGCTTTCGTCCACAAGCCTTTCAGGTTTGTTCGGGTTGAATTGTGGTTGGCAATTTCACGGCGAACCAATTTTATCACGATCCCCGACAATTAATCGTCCGTTGACGGACGGGGGACGACATTCGTTCGTTCCGCCCACTTCTGCCATAGCTCCGACATGCGACCGACCCGTTCGGGAAACTGATCGGCGAGGTCGCGGGTTTCGCTTCGGTCCTGTTGCAGGTTATACAGATTCCAGTTTCCGTTCCATTTCGTGGAAACAAGTTTCCATTTTCCGTCAAGAACGGCCCGGTGACCGTTGTGTTCCCAGAAAAGCGTTCGCTGGAACGTTTGATCTTTTTTGAAGGTGGGGACGAGGGATTGACCTGCCATTGGATGAATCGAACGGCCTTCGTATTTGTCCGGATAGGACGCGCCGGCCACCTCCAGGACGGTGGGCATCAGGTCAATCACGTGGCCGGGTTGCTGCCGGAACTCTCCACGGGCACTGAACCCTTTCGGCCAGTGGACGATAAAAGGGGTTGCAATCCCTCCCTCGTGTGTAAATTTTTTAAATTTTCGAAACGGAGTGTTGGATGCATTCGCCCAGGCTTCGCCGTAGCCCTGAAACGTATCCGGGCCGCCGGGCAACACATCCTTCCGGGTCCCCCAGGTGGAGGTGTCCTGCCCCTCGGCTGCGTATCTGTTGATCCAATCTCCTTCCGGGGTGTACCGGGCGGCGCCGTTGTCCGAAAGGAACATCAGAAGGGTGTTGTCCAGACGACCCGATTCTTTCAAGACCTGCAAAATGCGTCCAATACCATGATCCATCCGGTCAATCATCGCGGCGTACACGGCCATACGTCTGGCCTCCCACCGTTTCGCGGAAGCGTCCGACCAGTTCGTAACCGATTCGGGTGGGGAGGTGAGGGTCCAGGAGGAATCGGCCAGGCCAAGTTTTTTCTGCCACGAAAATCGTTCGGATCGAACGTGATTCCAGCCGTTCCGAAACTGGCCTTCGTACTTCTGGATGTCCTGTTTCAGCGCATGCAGGGGCCAGTGGGGAGCGGTATATGCCACGTACAGGAACAGAGGTTGTTCCTTTTTATTGGCTTCCCTGATGAACTGCACGGACGCACTGGAAATATCCCGTGTGTAGTAGAAATCGTCTCCCGGTTCGGCAGGTTGGTTCTGTTTCATGTATCCGGTCGGGGCGAAATAGTTCCCGCCGCCGGCGAGGGTTCCCGTAAATCGGTCGAACCCGCGCTGCAGGGGCCAGGAAGGGCGATGGGAGCCTCCGGTTCTGTCGGTCGGTGTGACGTGCCATTTCCCCGCGACCGCCGTAAAATATCCTTCCGGTTGAAGCACTTCCGCCAGGGTCACGCAGTGTTTGTTCAGATGACCAAGATAACCCGGCTTCCCACGGTTACGCGTCAGTTTGCCGACCCCGGCGTGGTGAGGGTAAAGGCCGGTCAGCAGGGAGGCCCGGGTGGGACTGCACCTCGCGGTGTTGTAGAACTGCGTGTAACGAAGTCCATTTTGGGCCAGCCAGTCGATGTTCGGCGTCCGAATGTTCGTGGCTCCATACGCTCCAATATCACTGAACCCCATGTCATCGGCCATGATGATGACAATGTCAGGAGGAGATTCTGTTTCAGCTCGGACGGACGTACAGGCTGCGATGCAGGGAAGTAGAAGACTAAGAAGGAAAACGTTTCGAAGATACGTACAGGACATCGCGAGAATAATGATTCTATTTTTGTGTTCTTTGATCCGTATTCGGACTTACTGGTCGTGAGATGCACGGAGAAGGTTTTACTCAATATTCCCCGCCATTACGGAAATCCATAAGGACCAATCATTCACAGTATTTTACTATCGTCGATCTAATTTTCGTGGAAAAAAGGGTCGGTTGCAAAATGAACGAAACGACTGTACCCAGCGGATTTCGGACGGACTACTTCGAAATGGAAGGAAAGGATAGACGCTTCCAGAATCCCTGCAGGGTTGTGGTTCATCCTGGTCCAGGTTCCCGGGGTTGATCTGGAGAGCAATTCCGGGCTATCGGACGCAAGCCCTTCGGGCTTGTTTGGGTGGGACTGTGATCGGCAGTCAACGGTTGTCCCTCTTCCAGAACCTCCTCAGCGGGTTAAAAACGTTTGAACCTTCAAGAAGCAAAAGAACCCCGACGGGGTTCCGGCCGATAGCCCGGGGTTGGGCGCAGTCCAACCCCGGGAAAAAGGACGACAGGAAAAAATGAACCCTGACAGGGTTCCGGATTCATTGAGGGACAACACCATTGCCGAAATTCACAGTGAACAATTTTTCCACAACCCTTTCAGGGTTGTTATTCATCCTGGTCCTGATCCCCGGGGTTGATCAGAGGATCAACACCGGGCTATCGACTGTAAGCCTTTCAGGCTTGTTTGGAATGTTCACGTCTTTCCAGGCTTTTCCGCAATTTACGGATCACGAATCAGGCCGTTTGACACAGCAGCCCGGACCCCTTATTATTAGACATTGAATAGTTAAATATCATACTAAATTGATCCGTCACCACATGGGCACGAAATTCGACGGCACGAAATC
>CAYXQY010000275.1:0-3804 GCA_964466525.1 uncultured Planctomycetia bacterium | reverse complement strand
GATGCATTTCGTGGACGAGGAGGATCAGCAACTCGAAAAAACCATCTCCACCTCCCTGCCCGCCAGCGGATCAAGCGCCAACCTGAATTCGCTGCCGGACGGCCACTGGCAGATCGGGGAGGAAGTGATCAACGTTCGTACGGGAACAACGTCCTCCGGAGCACAGCAAATGTCCACCGATCGCGCACTGACCAACCGGGTCACCACGCCTCACGAACATCCTCAGAACAGCCTCGCGAGACCGTACGGGTTCAGCGTCGAACTGGAAGAAGACGCCGCGGAACACACCAGTACCCACTCGGCAGAGTATCTCGACGAGGACGTGACCCTGCAGGCAAACATGTCCGGCATACCGAAGATGAACATTCGGACCACCGTTCCGTTCGGTTCGGTCAATGCCTCCGTCTGTCCGGAGGATGGGGTGGAACTTGTGGAACCGGACGACCCCGAACAGGACCCGTATTTCAGATGTTCGGCGGATTCCTCCTGGAGCCTGGGCGCCGAGCAGAACGAAATTCCCCTCCGATACGGCTTCCCGAGATCCCCGGAGAATGTCCCCTCCCCTGCTCTGCTCCTCATCGAGGGGCGAGCACGGAAGGCGTCGGGCAACGGCGGAGGGAACAACCAACCGGAAAACGACGACCAGAACACAGACGACTCGGACGATGAAAATAAGCCGGATTACACGCACGAGTACGAAGTCGTCCGCTGTGAAGAGGCCACCGAGAGCGCCCTGGAAAACTGCACCCGCGGCGTGCTGGGCTCCGAGGCACGCGACTGGCTGCAGGGAGCGGACGTGGAACTGTTCGGCTTTCCCGTCTCGGGTGCGAGTTCGTATCCGGAGGAACAGCGGGTCGTTCAACTGGACCACGAATGGATCGGGCCCGTGAAACCATACAACGTGGGTGGCACCTCCTTCCTCGGCACGTCGGACGAACGTGTTCCGCTCCCCCGAAACCTGCATGGCACGTTCACCCCGGAGACGCATCAGTCGGGGACACGCGTGCTTCCGGTGTTTTCACTTGAACGGGAAGACCGCGAACAACGCTGGCTCGCCGAGGGAGAAAACATACGAAACGTCACGTTGATCGACGACGAAAATGAAAAGGAACGGATGCGTGTGAACGTATCCCGGGTCGTCGGAGGCCGGCGCCCGTCGGGAAACCATTTTCTCACGTCCCGGGCGTCGTTAAACCGGTCCGTGGAGTCGGACGTCAAAGCGGAAAACGCGGCCCGCCTGGTGAAATTTCCGTCCGGCGAACTGCTGCCGGAGGAGAAGGACCGTCGGCCTTCCGCGAAACTCGGCTCCACCCATCCACAGGCGGACCCCGTCGGATCGATGCAGGGCGACATTGCAAACCTCCAATCGGTCGACGGCTCCGGCTCATACCTTATTCTCTATTCAGCTTCGTCGGACACGTCCGGCTCGTCCAACACGTCCGGTTCGTCGGCGTCGTCGGAAATCACGATCCGAGGCTCACAGTTCAGCAACCCGGGGGCCCTCAAAGTGGGCGACACGATCTTCGGGTACCCGGAAACGGAAACCAGCAGCCGCACCCCCGAATCCTCCTCGCAATCCGCTTCGCAATCCTCGAACGTGGACCTTCAACTGACCACACTGAACGAACTCACGCGAAACTACCTGCAGACGGATCCCCCGGAGCCGAACTACGTCCTTCACCGTGGAGACAATGTATTTCGCCTCAGCGACGGATTGATTTCCGTCGGGGCCCTCACCGATCCCATCACCGCGCAGTCCACCGAAGTTTCCATTGAGGGAAACGGTTCAATTAACGACGGATATGTCCGCATCGGGGCGGAAATTTTAAACCTCGACGGCGGACAGATGCCCTTTCATCCCGTGACCAATCAGGGGATGTTTCGGGGCTCGTTCGGCACGGTCCCACAGGCCCATCCGCAGAAAGCACTGGTGTTCCGTATGCCGTACCGTTTTCCCGACCGCGTCCCGGAAGCGGAGGTGAACCGGCTGATGAGCCGGATGATCTTCCACGTCGTCGAAGCCAACCGGCCGGACGCCACCTGGACGGGCGTCTCCTGGGACGTCGACACCGGACAGGGGACCGGCTCCGCCCCCCGGATGCTCATCCGATCCAACCGGGACCGTCCCTGGCACCGCGTCAACCGGCGGTACACCCTGAAGGGGCGGTCGCCGGCGAAATTCGACACCCCCATCCCCTCCGACCGAATTGAGGTCCTCCTGCTGTTCGACTACGAGGACGGCGCCTGGGGGGCGCAGGACTGGCGAAACCGCCACGGCTGGAAAACAACGACCCGCCTGGAACGACTGGAACTGAACTACCGCACCCCGTCCCGCACGTACGAGTACCGAGAACAGAAGTGATGCGGGAATCCGTCACCGGTCCGTTGCTCTGTGCAGGGGTCATTGAACGCCCGAATATCCACTCTTTCGTGAGACCCCGGGTTGCCGTTACGGACGTTTGGAGGCTCTTTTGACGAAAACCGCGTGCCGGATGAAACGAATCGGGAATACGATCCGCAGGACGACTTCTGGCGGGTCACCGTCACTGGAAAACGGGGCCGGTCGGACAATGTGGAGTGGCAGCACGATGGTCAGGAATACTCCACGACGGGTGTGACCAGGGAGATGCTCAATCAACTGGTTGGACGGGATAAAAACAGGGCGATCAACGGAAACTGGTGCTGGTGTCATCCGGATTACGACTGCCGTCCACTCACGGACCTGCGAGATAATGGGGTGGATGAATGAAGAGAAACATGGTAACCGGTCAAGAATCCGTGGGAAACGTATTCACAGGCATTCTTGCCTGTAAACAATTCCAGCGCTCGATTTCCACAGGCAGGAAGGTCTGTGTCACATTTCTCAAATAAATCACTTCCAGAACCGGCATAACCGGTCAATGATCCCGTCCCGTACCGGAAACGAATACCTCCCTGCCAAGGCGGTGAATGAAGGAAATCCAGAAGTCACGTTCTTGAAACGTCCCGGAGAAACGAAAGAAAACCAGCCCCGGGCAAAACGAAGTGAAGCCCGGGGTTTAAAGGGGAAACGAGAAATGAACCCGGCCCCGGTGTAGGGGCTGGGTGAAACGGGATGGATTGCGTTATTTCGCTTAAGTTAACGGGGTGGGTATGAATACCCCGGGTGTTTGGGGCACATGAAACAGGAGAGACGGAGTTCCGTCTCCGATTCACCTCGTAAATGTTTCGTTGTCCCGGTTTGATCATTGTCATCGTAATCTGCGAGCCGCCGTGCCGTTTCCCTTCCGGCTTACTCCCTGCGCATTTCGGCTGCTTTCAAAATCCGATCGTGGACCGACTGTCGGCTGCAGTTCTCCTGTCGAACGCTGTTCATCCGTCCGTCCGATTTCCAATATTCAATTTTCGAGTTCCGGGACCCAGAGAAACCAGCCCTTGAACGTTAGAATAGAGCAGATTAATATAACTTTCATGATTTTAGTTTCATTACACTTAGAATACATTTCACCCTTGAAACCATCACCCATTCAAGTTAGGGCGGACGTGAAATATCTAATTTTGATGCGAGGTGTAAAAATAAACTTAGAAAGTATAACGTGCTCTTTCTTCGACCAGCCATGAAATGATGAGCTCCAAAAACCGATCAGGAATATAAGGAAAAATGTATTTGTCAAGCCCCTGAAAGGGGCGAAATATTGGTAGCCCCGGGTGGAGCGAGTCGGAGACGAGCGGAACCCGGGGTTCATGGGGTTTGGTCGAAGTATGGATTCCCTCGCAATAGCGAGGGAATGGATCGCTATGCAACGTGCCATTTCTTCTTGCGTT
>CAYXQY010000274.1:0-3805 GCA_964466525.1 uncultured Planctomycetia bacterium | reverse complement strand
GTGCCAAGGTCCACGTCCAACATGGTTCCCTGTGCTCCTTCCAGCAACACGGGCTGGTCCTTTTCGATCGCCTCCATCAGTTTTTGATCCACCGGGCGAACGTACGTCGACAGATCCTGGCCGAGTTCAGCATAGGTGTCGATAAGTTCATCCGGATCCGGCGGTTCCACGTCCAGCAGGTCCCGTAGCAGAGGGCCCTTCAGGCGAAAATTCATGCGTACGAGCTCTTCGAACCGGTCGGGTTTCAGAAGATCGGAGAACCGGATGCCCCAGTACGACACCTTGTCCGCGTGGGAGGGCCCGATGCCCCTTCCGGTGGTTCCAATTTCTTCACCGGTCTCGTCTCCGCTCCGAAGCGCGTCCAGTGCACGATCCAGAAGCTGGTGGTAAGGAAGAACAACGTGACAGGACGGGGAGATCCACAGCCGATCCGACGGATCAATTCCCTCGTCGTGGAGGGTCTGTATTTCGTCGTCGAGGGTGGACGGCTCCAGGACAACGCCGTTCCCGATCAAGCAGTTTGTATTTTCATGCACAATTCCGGAGGGAATCTGGTGAAGGACAATCTTCTGACCGTTCACGACAACTGTGTGACCGGCGTTCGCTCCCCCCTGGAACCGGACGATGTGCTCCGCGGTATCGGACAGGAAATCGACGACCTTTCCCTTACCCTCATCTCCCCACTGGAGTCCGACGACGGCTTGCACGTCAGACATGATGAATCACTCCTCGTCGGTGGAATCTGTTTCAGTGCCGGACTCGTCCGGGTCCGATGAGCGGAGGGTCCGGAGATGCTCCTGCAACGACTCACATTTCTGCAGCAGGTCCTCCTGTTCTTCGAGGTCCTCGAGATCGTCCAGCTCGTCCTCAAGCTCCTGTACCTGACGGCCTATCTTATCGATCGTTCGATCCCGTGAACGCAATGTCTCAAGAAGATCGTTGACTCCGTCAACAACGGACTGAAGATAATCCGTGCTTCGCAGCGAAACCGTAAAATAGAAGTCGCCTCGAGCGATACGCCGGAGGGATTTCGAAAGTCGTTGAACCGGCCCGCAAAACCGGTGCGAAAGCAGCAGGAAATACACCCCGAACAGAAGTGTAAAGAACGCGGCGGCCGGGGCCACGTACGGAAGCACGTCCAGGAATTCGCTGGTGATCCGGTCCCGGGCGATCATCGTGTCGGCGGTTCCCAGGGCCCAGTATACCGAAAGAAAAACAAAGCCGGTGAACAGAAGAAGGGAGACGACCCCTATTGTGGCAAAACGAAACTGGAAGTTTTGATCGACGAGGTAGGATTCCCTTTCCGGCACCTGAAATTCCTTGTTTTCGTCCTCCTTTCCTTCCAGCTGGCGCTGGCGTTCTTCCGGATCGAGCGCCGGGTTGTTGGCAAGGTCCACGCTTTTATCCATCAGCCCGCGCCTCCTCCGTACGAACGGCATCTCGAACCATGTCGACGAAGTCGGAAAAAAGGTGTGAGCTGTCCTGCGGTCCCGGTGCCGCTTCCGGGTGAAACTGGACACAGGCGACCGGTTTCTCCGTGTGAAGCATTCCTTCCACCGTGTCGTCGTTCAGGTTGACGTGCGTGATTTCAAACCCGGCTTCCTTCGCACTTTCCCGTGTCACGGCAAACCCATGGTTCTGTGACGTAATTTCGATGGTGTCCGTTCGCAGGTCCTTGACCGGATGGTTGGCACCGTGGTGTCCGAACTTGAGTTTATAGGTTTCCGCTCCCATGGCCCGGGCCAGGAGCTGCTGTCCGAGACAGACGCCGTACATCGGAACCTCCGCTTCAATAAGCTCGCGGAGTGTGTCAACCTCCTCCTCCAGTGCCGCCGGGTCTCCGGGGCCGTTGGAAAGGAAGACCCCATCGGGCGAGCGCTCCAAAATGTCATCGGCCGACGTGTCGGACGGAACCACCTCCACGTTCTCGAACCGTTCCTTCAGGTTGCGCAGAATATTGTTTTTGATGCCGTAGTCAATGCCGATGATATCGGCGGGGATCGGGTCTTCGTCGATGAAACGTTTCCCGAAGGACTCATCCAGGCCGCTGAGCCACGACTCCGGCTCGTCCCGTGTCACGTCCGGGATCAGGTTCTGACCTTTCATGGTCGGAAGTTGAGCCGCTTCGTCCTTCAGGTTGTCGAGTCCCTCTTCCTCCGGGTTCGGATGGATGATCCCGGGCATGGCCCCTTCCTCCCGAATCCGGCGGGTGATGGCCCGGGTATCTACACCCTCAAGGCCCGGAATTTCATTTTCTTTCAGGTAGTCGTCGAGGGTCTGGGTGGCCCGGGGATTACTGGCAATACGGGAGAACTCATAAACGATGAACCCGTTGACGAATACGTCCCGGGACTCGACGTCCTCCTCATTCACCCCGTAATTCCCGATATGCGGGTAGGTCATGACCACGATCTGACCGTAGTACGACGGATCGGTCAGGATTTCCTGGTACCCGGTCATGCCGGTGTGAAACACCACCTCTCCACTGGTGGGCTCCTCCAGGCCGAACATATTTCCTTCGTACACAGTTCCGTCAGCAAGCACGAGAGCAGACATCGGTCTGTTGAATAACGGCTAAAGGCGTGAGTGTCCGATCAAATAGAATCCCTGTATACCCTATATCAATGCAGTTCCACGTTCAAACGGGGTCTTGTTCAAATTTGGGCCTGAAAGGTACGACCGGTTCAGTCCGGAGGACGGGGTGATGCAAGCCCTTGAAGGGAAAGCAGGCTCAAATCATGAGCTTGAAACAGCGTCAGCGGCCTGTTCCCCGCTTCGAACGGCACTTTCCATCGTGCTCGGCCAGCCCGTGTCCGTCCAGGCCCCCGCGAAGTACAGTCCGTCAACAGAGGTCTCGGCGGTCGGTCGGTTGAACCTCATTCCCGGTTCGGGAATGAATGTGGCGCGGGGTTCTTTGGTCACGCGAACATGGGTGATGAAGTTCTCCTCGAACCCGTGGAAAAACCGGTTAAGTTCCTTCACGGCGGTACGCCTGAGTTCCTCCGGCGTATCGGTTAGCCGGTCAAAGGCGGCACTCTTCACGAGGGAAAGGTGCTGGGGACGGTTCCGGTCGCGACCTTCAATACGATTGCGATGAAACATCCAGTCGTACACGCCGCCGTGCAGGGTGAGAAAGGGTTCTTCCATGATCGGTTGTTCAAGCCAGAGGTTCACACATAGAATGGGGGACGGATCGAAGCGGCGAATCTGTTTTCGAACCCGCGGCTCCAGATGGCTGAAACCGTCCAGTTCGGATACCGACCAAGGGGGGACGGCAAGAATCACACCGGTCGCTTCGCGTCTGGATTGATCGTCCAGAGTGACCCCCGTGCATCGGTTTCCCTCAAAGCGGAGTCCGTCAACCGTTTCACGACGTGAAATGACCCCTCCTTCCTCCCGGAACGCCTGCACGAGCGGTTCGATATAAAAAGGGGATTGTCCACGATTTGCCACACCGATCCGTCCTGCATCCCTGCTGGAAAGCAGTCCTTCCTGAAATACAAACAGGGCGGACGCGGCACTCACACGTCCTGCGCCGGCGTTCAGTGTCGAAACGATAAACACGTTCCAGAACGACTCGATCGCGTTATCGGATTGGTGGTGTTCACGCAGCCAGTCGGCCATGGTGCGGTCCGTCAGGGACTCCATTTGTTCGGCGTCCATCCAGTAAATGGTGGAGAAACATCGGGCCACGTAATAACGTTCAATCCAGGTCAAAAAGGACGCATTCGAAAGCAGGGGGAGAAGGTGGGCCGGTGCTGGCAACCACGTCCATTCCGATAGCACCTGTTGTTCGTCGCCAGGG
>CAYXQY010000273.1:0-3832 GCA_964466525.1 uncultured Planctomycetia bacterium | reverse complement strand
GGCGCCAGCGATTTCGTACCGCAATGGACACCATCTTCTTCGCGTCGTGCTGGCCAATGATGTATTCGTCCAGCCGGTCCACAATTTCCGACGGAACAAGTTCCAGATGACCGGAACCCTCGTCGTCCCCCCCCTGATGATCGACTAAAACTGCCTGATTGGCATCGGACATGACAGCAACTCGTGTTTAATGATAAAAACGAACAATCGATAAGTTGATCCGTTCAAGTAGCCGGTACAAATGGTCGGGCGCGGCAGGATGTCGGCACGTCAAGCATCAAACAGGAATGAAATTTACGGTTGTATTCCCCTGCTGGAGGCGTCCTGTCATAGCTTCAGCAAATGAATTGTATTCGCTCAGATTAAACCGGACGTTTTTCAAAAACAAAAAAGGAACCTTCTCACAACGTGTCATTGATCGGTAAAGATCGTGGTGGATCATGCTTTACTTACTCTACCTCCTCGGGGTTCCTTGCAGGAGACTCGACCTCGATATTCTCGTTTGTGTATACGTCAATCCGACTCGTGATTCGAAGTGATTTCCGGGTAATTTCAACGGGGGAGAGATCCGTGTTCTCAACCAGTGCCCGTGCGGACGCAAGGGCGGAATCGCTACCGGAACCAATCGAAATAATTCCGTCGTCGGGGGAGATCACATCGCCCCCTCCGGAAACCAGAAGCGAATGATCTCGATCCACTACGACCATCATTGATTCCAGTCGTCGCATCGTTTTATCCGTACGCCATTTTCGTGCGAGTTCCACACAGGCCCGTTCCGTCTGCGCCTGGTACTTGTTCAGCACGTTTTCAAACCGCTCCATCAATTCCAGCGCATCCGCGGCCCCCCCGGCAAAACCCACCACAATCTGACCGCTGTTGAGTTTGCGTATCTTCGCCGCCTGATGTTTCATCACCTGATCCTCCATCGTGACCTGTCCGTCCCCTCCAATGGCCACACGGTTGTCTCTTCGTACCGATAGAATGGTTGTCATCTGTCGCCGTTCAATTCACGTGAAACGTTAGAGACGAGGCGTACGCAGTGGAAATCATCGCATCCACGTTCAATGGAATGGGATTAATAGCCCCCCCACATTTTCGCCCGTCGAAAGCATTTTCCATACATCTCCTGTGTTCGTTCCTTCAACTTCCTGAGCTTTTCATCCGGGGTCCGTAGCATGTTCTCAGCCCGGTGTATCCGGGACAGGGCGTCCTGGAACCTGTCCCGGGCGTTTTTATTCTCGTCCTTCCGCTCCGACAGGGGCAATGAATCGTCTTCCACTCGATCGTAATACGCCTGTCCCTGTTTGTATAATCGCTTCGCCGCCCGAACCTGACGCCGTACCGGTTTCGGGTACTCCGACCATTTGAAGGACAGCTGCTGATCCGGGGCCTCGTCCGTCTTATTTTCGGAATCGCCGGTCGACGAATCGGCCCGTTCCCCCCCCTGTTTCCGATTCCGATCCGGCGAAGCATTGCGTTGCGTTTCCTCTTCGTTTCGGTCAGGTTTCTCCTCCCCTGCGAACGTTCCCCTCTTCTTCTCTTGCTCTTTATTCCATTGATTCGTCGTTCCTCCGGACCCCGAATGCTGTTCAGCTTCCCACCTGACTCCCTCTCCCTGCAGGATGGAAAGAACCTCGTCTCCGGCATCCGTTTTACGCAGGATGGCCACACCCGCCCCGACAAGTACCGCCAATATGATAAACGCCTTCATAAATTTTCGTGTCTTTATTGACATCAGCTTCGAATGAAACCGTTGATCTGCAGCTCAAGGGTTCTGACGTTTAACGATCCGTGTTTCGTATTCTGCAAGGCGTTCCTGTCAGAAACATTTCCGTTCGAACAGCTTAAAACGACCCTTTCACTACTTCTGACCAAAAAATTAATTCTGACCCCCGGACGAATCCCCGGACGACGCCTCCGGGTCGCCGGAGTCGGAAGACGCATCATCCCCCTCCTCCTGTGAAGGTTGCCACTCCTGAATCAGTTCAAGTCGAAGATCCACTGCGGGTGCATACGCAGAATTGATCTCAGCAGCCGTCCTGAAATGCATTTTCGCCCGTTTGAACAACCTTGACTGGAGACAGATCTTTCCCAGCTCCCAGTGATCAGCGGCAGCATCAAGTGTGCGTTTGTTTTTTTCAACATTGTACAGTTGAACGGCACCGAGCATTTTCAGGGGATTCACTGTTATGAATTCATAATCCGTTACAAAATGAAACGAAAGCCGTCTTTGACCGTCATTTTTCGTATAAAGAACAAACTTTTGATCCGCTCCCGATGGGTCGGATTCGGCCGAACCCGAGCCGTTTGAGTCCCCTTCCTGATCCACCTGTTGCTGATGGTTCTTCCATACCTCGGCCCACTCCTCGGAATCGATTTCCTTCAGAAAACCCTCAAGGGTCTCACCTCCTTTTATCGTAACCCGAAGGCCTTTGAGACGGGGCGGATGGGTTTCCTCGGGCACAAGCAATTTCCGCATCAATCGTTCACGTTCACCGGGCGGAAACTGATCGAACTGAACGGAGGTCCAGCTTTTCGAACCGGGGGACCGAATGCGCAAATGATCAAATCCAACCCGCTGGACGTCGAGGAACAATTGTCGACGATCCTGAAAACGGACGAATCCGGTGAAGGAGGGGATACCGGGGGCGTCTGCCCTTGCGGCCCGTTCGGAAGCGGGGCCGCTCTGGGCAAACCCGGCCGGAAGAATAACCAGAAAACACAGAAAAGATATAACTGTCAGGTACGGGAATACACGCATGACCATGTCACTATATTTTGAAACAGTACATTCTTTCATTATTCTCCACGACACAGGCCAAAAATCAACCTCTGAACTCCTCGTGCCGCTAAACTGTAGTGTAGATTCGACACGACCGGTGCCGGGCAAATGATACGTGCGAACGCTAACGGGTCCAGCATCCAGGCCGAACTTCTCGACAGGCAAAAGAATCCCCGGCTTATCCGGCTCATGGACTTGTCAGCGGCCCGGGACAGGTGTTTTTCCGATGAAACCAGACTGCCGACATGACCTTCAAAATCCATCGAGTAACCCGGTGAACGAATATTTCTCCAGAATTGAAAACAGTCCATCTTCGGCCTAAAATAATTCCGAAACATCATTGCGTCATTTACGAACAGGAATGTTCAACAAACAGGAGGTAACCGATGGAACGACCTGTCACGCTGTTTACCGGACAATGGGCGGACCTTCCACTTGAAGAGGTCGCCAGACGTGCCAGCAACTGGGGGTTTGACGGACTGGAACTTGCCTGCTGGGGCGATCATTTTGAAGTGGATCGGGCCCTTGAGGAAGATGGTTATCTTCAGGAACGGTGGGATATTCTGGAAGAACACGATCTTGACTGTTTCGCTATCAGCAGTCACCTTGTCGGGCAGGCGGTTTGCGACGATCCGATTGATCGCCGGCACAAAGGAATTTTGCCGGATCGAATCTGGGGGGATGGGGACCCGGAAGGTGTACGGAAACGGGCGGCCGAAGAAATGAAGCACACGGCCAGAGCGGCTGCTGAATTCGGGGTGTCAAACGTGAACGGATTTACCGGCTCAAGCATCTGGAAAGTGGTGGCAATGTTTCCACCTGCTCCCCCCGAAATGATCGAGGAGGGATTCCAGGACTTCGCCGACCGCTGGAACCCCATCATCGACGCGTTCGAAGAGGTCGACGTCAAATTCGGCCTTGAAGTGCATCCCTCCGAAATCGCGTACGATTTCTGGACAACCAAACGAACCCTCGAAGCCATCGACCACCGCGAGTACTTCGGGTTGAACTACGATCCGAGCCACCTCCACTGGCAGATGGTCGATCCGG
>CAYXQY010000272.1:0-3841 GCA_964466525.1 uncultured Planctomycetia bacterium | reverse complement strand
AACCGGATTCCCGAGCGGTAGGGAGGGAATGGATCGAATGGAACGCTCCATGCTTCATGCTTCCTTCCAATGAAAACGATTAACGTCTTATAGAGACGTAAGGAGGAATTTCGGGCATTAAAGGAGCAACCTGAAATTCTCGTCCGCGCGACGACGTCATCGCCCATGCATCAGGCTGCCTTGCAGGATCGGTTGAGGTTGCATTGGCAAACCGGAGTGTTTCAGCAGCCTATTAGTTCCCGGTTGAAGGGAGACCGGTCACGGAGGACATTTCATCCCGGGCACTTTGGGCGAGGTCAATGAGATGGTCACGAGACAGTCCATCCGTGATCATGGACATCACGAACGTGTCGTTCTTCCAGAAGACACAGTGCGTGTCTCGGCCGTCGTCCCGGGTCACGTAAAACGTGTCCGAGCCCTCAACCCGTTCCAGTTCCGAGATCCCGTCGAGGTCGATGTCGGCGCGTTTGACCCCGACAAGCATCACCCCCTCGTGTTCTTTTATACGACCCAGGCGGTCCCCCAGGTAGCAGTACATGACATGAAAGTGAGGAGCGTCGAAGGAAAACGACTCCATAGAAACGGCATCCACGTCCAGCACCTCACACTGATTCTCCCTGAGCGACGGGACCTGCAGGCGTTCACGAAATTCCGGAAACTTCCGCACCAGCCAGTCCTTCACCTCGTCGAGCGTCTTAAAGTTCTCGTGCTGCACCCTGTTACTGAAATGTTCCTTCTGCCGGCTCACCACCTCCTGATGGTACTTCGGGAACGTTCGAATCACTTCCTCGGCCGACGAGCTCCTGTGTAACGGAAAGTAGTTGCTCAACAGGCCCGCCGAGAGCACCAGCAGGAGAAACACCGCCGCCGACATCATGTTGTCCCAGGTTTTTCCGCGGCGCATCCATGGGGACCCGGACCGGTTCTCACGGGCCTGCTCGAGTCTGTGTTGGATGTCCTCACGCACGTCTTCGGGGACGGACCGGTCCGTCAGGGCGTCGGAGATTTCCTGCAGGAAGTTCCGTTCGGCCTCAAACTTTTCCTGGCAGCGGTCGCAGACGTTGAGGTGGCTGAGCACCTCGATATTGGTTTCCGTCTCCAGCTCGTCGTCGAGCAGTGGATAAATGCGTTTTCGGACTTCGTCACACTCCATGATGTTACCTCGTTTCTGAATGATCAGTTTGCTTTTGCTCCTCCTCGGATTCGGGCTCCAGCCCGTACCGCTCAGCCACGTCGGACAGGGAGCGCTTCAGCTCCTGTCGCGCCCGGTATAACCGGGACATCACCGTTCCGATCGGACAGTCCATAACGTCCGAGATGTCTTCGTACGACAGTTCGTGAATCGCGTTCAGAAGAAGGGTCATCCGGTACGATTCGGGCAGATCCATGACCGCATCCTTGACCTCGTCGCTGAAGAACCGGTCGATCAACGTGTCGTTCGACATCAGCTCCACGTCCGTCCAGGGTTGTGTTCCCTCCCGGGCAGCGGGTTCGTACTTTTCGAAATCCGTGCTATTCGGTGATTTCTTACGGGTTCGATCGATGAACAGATTTTTCATGACCCGGGAGGCCCACGCTTTAAAATTCGTGCCTTTCTCGTACCGGTCGAAGTTGTTCATGATTTTGACCATGGTTTCCTGAAACACGTCCTTCGCTTCGGCTTCCTCCCCGGCAAGGTAATACGCAAAGGAGTACAACCGGTCCATGTGTGGTTGTACGATCTCGTCAAATTCATCAAGCGATGCCATTGCGGTCTCCCCGTTTCATGAAAGGTGTTTTCGTCCGCAGGTTCTCCTCGTCGGAGTGTCTAAAACGAGCACCACGGCGGAATTATTCCATCTTGAGAAAACACGGTGTTCCTGTTACACTTATTTACGATTTCGTCTGCTCTCATTCCTCTTTCCGTTTCAGGTCCTGTACGGAATGAAAATTACCACGCGCGAGAAAGAAATCAAAGAGGACACGGAGATGTCCTTTCCCGAGAAAACGTACCTTGTGGAGGTGGTACAGGGCCTTGCCGTCACACTCGGACACTTCATCCGCAACCTGAAAAACCCGGGGGAAGAACTCCCGACGGTGCAGTATCCCGAAGAGGAACGACCGCTGCCCTCCCGGTACCGGGGGTTACACCGTCTGACGGAGCGGGAGAACGGAGACCCGAGATGCGTCGCCTGCATGCTCTGTCAGACCGCCTGTCCCGCCGACTGCATTCACATCGAGGAAGCGGAGCACCCGGACCCGTCGATCGAAAAGTGGCCGGAGGAATTTTTCATCGACGAATTGCGGTGCGTGTTCTGCGGACTCTGCGTGGAAGCGTGTCCGGAAGACGCAATCCGCATGGACACGGGCGTATACGAACTTGCCGCGGAGGAACGGACGGACTTCATTTTTGACAAGGAACGGCTTCTGGACATGAACTGATGGAACAGCTGGTCTTCTATTCGCTTGGACTGCTCTCGGTCGTGTCGGCCCTCGCGGTGATTTCCCGGAAACAACCGGTCACGGCGGTCATGTGGCTTCTTGTCCTTGTCCTCAGCATCGCCGGCATGTTTTTCGCCCTGCAGGCGGAATTTCTCGGGGTGCTCCAGATTTTCCTGTACGGGGATGCCGTGACGGTGATTTTCATCTTCATTATCATGTCCATGAACATTCCCGAAGAACAACTGCCGGAGGACAGCCTGGGATTCACCGGATTCATCGGCGTGGCGATAAGCGGTCTGATTGCCCTGCTGTTAGGTATTGCCGGGGGAACGGGATCGTCCATAGCAGCGCCCGAGCATGCTTCGACGTTCGGTTCCATTTCTGAATTCGCCCGGCTGATGTTCGGAACGTATTTCCTGGCGTTTGAAGCCATATCCGTCCTTTTGCTCGTCGCAATTGTCGGTGCCGTTGTACTTTCTCGAAAAGAGGTGATCGAATGAGCATAGGCTTCGAACATTACGCAATCCTGAGCGCACTTCTGTTCGTCATCGGCGCCACCGGTGTTCTGCTGCGCCGGAACGTACTCGTCATTTTGCTATCCATTGAAATTATGGTGAACGCCGCGAATTTGCTGGTGGTTGCCGTCGGGTTTTACCGGAACATGATGGACGCGCAGGTACTGGCCCTGTTTGTCATGGCACTGGCCGCCGCGGAAGTCGGTGTGGCCCTTGCCATCGTGCTGCTCGTGTACCGGAGACGGGGAACGATTACCACGGACGAAATTGATCTACTCGGACAATGAGCACCCAGTACAAGGATTATTACAACATACTCGGGATCGACGAGGACGCGTCACAGGAGGAGATCAAGAAAGCTTACCGCAAAAAGGCACGCAAGCATCACCCGGACCTCAATCAGGGCGACAAAGGCTCCGAGGAGAAGTTCAAGGAGGTGCAGGAAGCGTACGAGGTCCTGTCCGACGAAGAAAAGCGAAAACGGTACGATTCCCTCGGCGCGAACTGGGAGAACGCCTACCAGGGACGGGGAGGCGGTGGATTTCAGGGAGGGGGTCGCGGAGGCGGCCGGCAATCCGGGGTCCACTGGGAGGACCTGTCCGGCAAAGCGGGGTTCAGTGATTTCTTCGAACAGATTTTCGGGGATTATTATTCCGGAGGCGGGGGCATCAACGCCGAGGACATGTTCGGTCAACAGTTCGGAGGCGGCGGACGAGGAGGAGGTGCTCGTTCACGGCAGCAACGGGCCCGTCGCCAGGGACAGGACGTCGAAAATGACATTCAGGTTCGACTGGACGAAGCGTATCGAGGAACTCAGCGCCGCTTTCGGATGGAGTACCCGCGGCTCTGTCCGGAATGCGGGCCAAACCCTTCCCCGGACTGTTCAATCTGCAACGGAAGCGGCC
>CAYXQY010000271.1:0-3875 GCA_964466525.1 uncultured Planctomycetia bacterium | reverse complement strand
AGTCTAGTATTTTTTGTGCTTTTTGTTCTTTTGTGTTCATTTTTGGTTTTGGTTAGTTTTATTAGATAACTTCTCAATCAAAGTAAGACACTCCTGAATGGCTTCTTCCCAAACATGTTCTTGGTAGTCTTCCAATTCTAACCATTGACCATTGTTAAGCAGGCCGTCTCTTAGCAGATCAAGTCGTTTTTCTAGTTCATTGTAATCTAGTTCTATTTTATCCGGCATTTTATATATGATTAAAACCTATAAATTAAATTTTATATGCGTCTCCGATACGTTCAGCTTCGTCTTTTGGTATTGACTTGCGATCGTGGTTTTCAAACCAGCTATCAAAGTCATCAATATCTATCATTATTATTTCGTGGGTGGTGTGCTTTTTATAAAACTCTACCACAATGTATGCATTTACATTGTATAGTAAAAAGGAATCAAATGGACACCTGTTTATATCTAAATCTGAAATTTTTTTGTATACTCCTCTTTTGTCTTTATGTTTTGCTCTCCTTAATGCCGGTAATTGTTGCGGCTGGAAATCATACAAACCTAGAGATGGCTTCTTACAAACCTTCAGTTCAAATGCTGCTGAAAATTTGAAGTTGTCGTGGTCTCGACGCTGTTCTCTTAACCATTTGCTAAATCTTGAAGTAAGATCTCTTTCCGTATAAGACATTAAATCTTTAGTTGTGGGTGGCAGTTAATCTGTGATATCTAGCTTGCTAGATATTACAGCTAAGATGCATGCCAACAAACCGGAGCCTGCTAGCCCCTCTACATCTCGTTGCCAGCAGACAACAAGTCTGGCCACTCTCTCAACCAAATAAATAATATCACGATCGGTGACTAACAGATCCGAATTTGTCAGCAGTGTTAACTAATTTCATTATCCCAAATGCGTTAGAGTTTGTCAAGTTATTTAATGAGCAGATCGTCTAGTTGGTCCTTTGTATAGCGTCTGTAATTGCTGTCTTGGAGTTTAAAGGGTTTGATCTTACCCTCATCCTCCCAACGCTGTAAAGTTTCAGGGTGGACGGATAAATAATCAGCGGCTTCTTGTTTTGTTAGGTATTTTTCGGTTTTGTTTTTGTCTGACATATTATTTTTAGTTAGTTAGTTATTAAAGTATTTTTCATGCGTTTCTTTTGCGTGTTGGTCGGATGTGTTTATATAATTTGTTGTAGTTTCTAGACTTTCGTGTCCTAGCAAGTGCTGAATTGCAGCAGTATCAGCTCCTTGTTGGGCTAGTCTCGTAGCAAAAGCGTGTCTAATTTTATGAGGGGTGATATCATCAGGTAACTCTAGCCCTTCCCTGTAATATTTTACCATCTTTTGAACAGTTCTTGCAGTAATCCGGTTGCCTTGCTTGGAGCAGTATAGCGGAGCTGTGTTTTTCGGTCTATGTTTTAAGTATTTAATGAGATGTTTTTGTGCTTGGTCTGATAAGTATACTGTCCTTTCCTTACTTCCTTTTCCGAGTATCTGTATTGCTTTGTCATCAATATCTTCGATATTGATAGAAGCCAATTCCGATAGACGGCAACCGGTAGAAAAAAGAGTCTCAAGAATTGATCGGTTACGAGCTTTTATAAACGGGTCTCTTTCATATCTATCCGGTGCTTTTAATAATTTTTTCATATTTTCCATCTTCGGTGGTCGGTGGTTTTTCTTTTTAGTCTTTAAGCTCTTTATGGTATTGGGTGAGATAGGAATTTCATCTCCCATATTTTCTAGATACCTAAGCAAAGACTTCAAAACAGAAAGTCTGCGGTTGATACTAGAAGGTGAAAGCTCTTTTTGTTTAGTGAAGTATTGTTTTAGATCACTTATGTGTTGGCGGTCTAAATTTTCAAAGTCTTCAAGCTCGCTGTGGTCTTGGAAAAAACTTTCTATTTCATCAAGCTCATTTTCATAAGTATCAACCGTGTTTTGTGAGTAGTTATTTATTTCTAGGTTGAATAAGAATTTGTCTTTTTTTGGTAGGTTCATTTTGTTTGTAGTTAATTATTAATTTTATCTTCTAATCTTCCTAAATCTTCAGAGGTACAACTTATCATATCTCTTAATCTATCTAGTCTTTCTTCTAAATGATCACGACCTGCTCTTTCTTGCAGTTTGCCTATCTCTGTAAATATTTCAGCCCAAGTTGGTTCTCTTAATTCTTTTTTGTGTGAGTGTGGAGTTGGGCTTTCATACAAATCAAATATCTTTGCAAATTCTTTTTTAATGCCTTGATTTTCCATATTATTTTAGTTAGTTATTAAATATGTCTTCTTTAATTTTAGAAGTTAAAGTTGGTAAACATTGACTGTTTTCTATTTGTGTAATTCTTCTTGAGTTAGATGCTATCATTAAAAAGAACATAGCAATTAACACTATAATTCCTATCATTCCCAAACAGCCAGGATTGTTGTTGCAGTTATGATCCATACTATTTATTGTTATCTGACTTAATATCACTAGCAAGATCTACACCAATATTATACTCCCCATCCCTAACATAAGAATGAATAACCTTATACAATCCTTCAGTTTCTTCATTCCAAATTAAAATCTCATAGTCATATGGATCATCAACATGAATATTTTTTAATCCAACTGGTATCTCATCTGATTTACAAGCTCTAGCAAAACCACAATCACAAACATAAGATATACCTTCTTGGTGTTTGGCCTCTTGGTCAAACAAGTGTAGAAAGTAGTGTATTATTGAATTTTGTTTTTTTATTTTTTTGGTTTTCATACTATTTATTGTTATCTGATTTAATTACTTGTACTAGGTTATGTGTTATAAATAAATGATTAGGTAAATGGTCTTGCTCGCTGTCGCAAACAGGGCAAGTGCCTTCCATATCATCTTTGAAATTTTCAATTCTTTCTTTTAGTGCTTTACCTAATCGCTTTGGTACTCTTCGTGGTGCTTTTACTCTGTCTTCACCTTCCTTAAACTCATACTTATAAGACCCTTTGAAGTTCTCTTTGTAGGTTGGTTTATCTTTAACTGCCTGTCGTTTGTTTTCAAGCGTCTGTTGCGATATTAAACTGACAGTATGGGGAAAACCAATCATCTTTTTGTACTTTTTAGCTTTTATATTATGTGTCGTTGCTAGATGTACTGACAGATGATGATAAAAGTTTCCGCATTTCGTGCATTTCAACCGGCCTTGATCATCTAGTTCTATCCCGTATTTTTTTAGTTTTTGTTGGTGGTTCATAATATTTTAGTTAATTATAAAATTTTATTAAATTTAATTTTCTTTAATCGTTTCATTCTTTTTTGTTTGAAATTTTCTTTCAGCTCTTCTCTGTTCTCATTAAATGTTTCCTTAAAAAACTGTAAATTATTTAACGTTTCCTTTTGTGATGTTGACCAGACAGCTTCTTGGCTTTCTCTACACTCTTCATACAAGTAATAAATATCCCCATTTTCAAAGCTACGCTTAAATTCATCTGTTCTGTCTTCTTTATTTCTATCTTTAAACTTAGCTATTGCCTTATTACCATCTTCATCTTCAATTATATCTCCATTATCATCTACAATTTTTATATTAAATGCTGTTTCTTTTTTAGTTCCTGTTATATTAAATCTCCCGTATTGATTTTGTCCTATTTTAATTTTCATATTTAATCTAATTTATCTTTAATTTGTTCTATTAAGTCGTTCATTACTCTTTTGTAGTGTTTTTCTGCTTCTTCATCGGTTGGTTTTTCACCCTTCTTTTGTTTACCCCATACATAAATAATTTCTCTTAGCTTTTGGCTCATAGATTTTCTTTTCCCTATACTTTTTGGCTTCTTATCGGGTATTTCAATTGTTTCTGGGTCGGTTTCAGTCGGTACAAATATCAGCCAGCCTTCCTCTTGGTTGTATTGAACCA
>CAYXQY010000270.1:0-3885 GCA_964466525.1 uncultured Planctomycetia bacterium | reverse complement strand
ACCTGGAAGGAAGCTGGCACACGCTGACCCTGACCGGCCGCGTCATTCCGCGGTAGGTGCGGTGGGGTGATCGGATGGTCCGGGATCCTCAGTAATTTTCAGGCTATGTACAGTTGATTGGGGGACGAAGAGGACCTCTACAGAACGCAGGAAGTGAGCATGGCCGATCTATAACGTAGCGTGTCACATTGAGGGCCCGTCATGCCTCCCGAGGGTTTATCTGAAAGGAGCGCCTGCCTGTGCGATGCACGCAGACAGGCCAGCATCCCTGCCGGCAAATAAGTCATTGCAGGTGAACGCTCAGACAGACATCTGTCTCCCCCTTTATTCTCGGGTGAAATACGGAAATTGACATCGGGCTGGTAAACTGAAAACACATGCCGCTCCGCTGGAGCTCAATTATTGGTTTCCCACGTATTTCTAAGACGATCCAGCCCCCCTGGGCCTTCCGGGTTGCAGTGAAAATTATCCGGCCGATGGACGTCGATTCGACTGCATGGATTACGAACGAACGCCGAGCTGATATGTTCAGTGAACGAGATATGTTTAGTTACGAAGGAAAACGGTCATGGGTATGGGGGGCGGGCGTGGCATCGTAGGGACAACGCCCTCCGTTTTGCCGAACGGCTTGTTATTGAACAAATTTTTCAGATCAATGTGGAAAATGGAGAGTAGACTGTGCAGAATACAGTCCATGGGAGGGGAAGCCGACCTGGATGAGGTGGAGGAGGCCGAAAAGAAACGGGTGTATGAGGCGTTCGAGAAGGCTGACACACGGGATTCCACCAATGACGCAGTGATCAATAACGTCGTTATTCCGTGCGTGGGAGACGTGGGCACACGTCGTAAGAATTCATGGACCGGTTGTACGAAGTAAACCGTAAAAGGTGTGTACATCTGTGCGAAAGCGGCTGTTGAGCGGATGAAGGACCAGGAGGACGGAGGGACCATCCTGAACCTGGCGTCCATTGCATCCATGGTCGGAATCGGGGATCGGTTTGCGTACTCGATGTCGAAAGGGGCGGTGTTGACCATGACCTACTCGATTGCAAAGGATTACATGGACGACGGGATCCGCTGTAACTCGGTTGCACCGGCAAGAATACATACCCCGTTCGTGCATCAGTTTATTGCTGACAATTATCCGGAGCGGGAGGAGGAGAAGTTTCAGGAGCTTTCTGAAGCCCAGCCGATCGGTCGAATGGGACAACCGGAGGAAGTGGCGCATTTGATTCTTGTTCTCTGCTCGGATGAGGCCGGGTTCATTACCGGTCAGAACGATCCGATCGACGGCGGGGTGATTAATTTAAACACGTTAATCTTTTCATGACTCGTTTTATTTGTTTTTAGAACACGTTATGAAACTGATACGCTGTGGATCCAGACACGACGAATATCCCGGAGTACTGACGTCGGACGGCGAGCGAATCGACGTGCGTGACGTCGTATCGGACTACAATCGTTCGTTTTTTACGGAAGGAGGTATGGAGGTGTTGCAGAACGAAGTGGATCCGGATCGAACGGATCTACCGCGGATTCCGGAGGACGAACGGCTGGGGCCACCGCTGGCCAATCCGTCCAAAATCGTGTGCGTTGGCCTGAACTACGCCGGACACGCCGAGGAGAGCGGAGCCGAACTTCCGGATGAGCCGGTGCTGTTCTTCAAAGCAACGACCGCACTGGCGGGTCCGTACGACGATCTCGTGCTGCCGAAAGGAAGTGATAAAACCGATTGGGAGGTGGAGCTGGCCGTCGCCATTGGGCAAACCGCACGGTATGTTGAAGAGGAAGATGCCATGGAGTACGTGGCCGGGTACATGGTGCATAACGATTACAGTGAGCGGTCGTTTCAGAAAGAACACGGGGGGCAGTGGGTGAAAGGGAAAAGTGCCGACACGTTCGCCCCAATTGGGCCGTACCTTGCCACACCGGATGAAGTGAACGACCCGCACAACCTGGACCTGTGGTTGGACGTCAACGGCGAGCGGCGTCAGGAGAGCAACACGTCACGATTTTTGTTCGACATTCCCGAACTGATCAGTTATATCAGTCGGTTCATGACCCTTCTTCCAGGGGATGTCATCTCCACCGGTACGCCGCCGGGGGTCGGGCTGGGCATGGATCCGCCGGAGTACCTGAAAGCCGGGGATGTGGTGGAACTCGGCATCGAGCAGCTCGGCACGTTAAAACAGCGGGTTGTTTCGTACAGGGAGACCCGATCATGACCCGGATTGACGCTCATCAGCACTTCTGGTTCTACAAGTCGGAACGCGATGCCTGGATCGATGACTCCATGGCACCACTGAAAAAGAACTATTTGCCCCGGGATCTCAAACCAAACCTGGACCGGTGTGGAATGGACGGGTGCGTGTCGGTACAGGCCCATCAGAGCGAGAAGGAAACGCATTTTCTTCTGAGCCTCGCAGAGGAATTTGACTGGATCAAGGGGGTTGTGGGATGGGTGGATCTTCGCGCGAACGACCTGGGCCTGCGACTGGATCATTTCGATCGGTTTCCAAAACTGAAGGGTTTCAGGCATAACCTTGAAGCGGATCCGAACCAGCAACTGCTTCTGGAATCGGATTTTCAGGATGGGGTGAGGCGCCTCGCGGACCGTGGATATACGAATGACCTCCTGATTCACGCGGGACAGTTGAAACAGACGGTCGGCGTCATCAAGGAGTTACCGGAGATGCCGCTTGTGATCGATCACCTTGCGAAACCGGAGGTCGAGGCCGGACATATTGATGAGTGGAACGTCTGGCTTCAGAAACTGTCTTCTCAAGAACACGTCTGCTGCAAATTGTCCGGACTGGTCACCGAAGCGGATCGATCGAACTGGACGTACGAAGACCTCGTCCCGTACCTTGACGTGGTGTACGACGTGTTCGGGCCGGAGCGGCTGATGGTCGGGTCGGACTGGCCGGTCTGCAGACTGGCGGCGAACTACATGGAGGTCATCGACGTGATTGAAACCTACATGAACGATAAATCAGATCGTGCAAGGAAACAGGTATTCGGCGAGACGGCGGTTCAATTTTATAACCTGAATACATGAGTGAACGACACTGCCTGACCCTGAACCTGAAGGACGATTCCGAACTGATTGAAGAGTACGAGGAATACCACCGGGACGTTTGGCTGGAAGTGGAGGAGACTTTTGAACAGGCCGGTATAGAGACCATGGAGATTAACCGGTTCGATACGCGCCTGTTCATGATCCTGGACGTGTACGATACATTTTCGTTCGAAAAGTAGGACCGTATCAATGAGAACAACGAGAAGGTGCAGGAATGGATGCAGCTAATGTGGGAGAAGTATCAGGAGCAGCTCGAACAGGCCGAAGAAGGTGAGATGTGGAAACAGATGAAGCAGATTTATGAGTATTGACTCCGTTTAAATTGGACAATTTTTTGAAAGGATGAACGTTTAAGTAAAAAGCGGAGTTTTTTTGAAATCCGATAAGATACTCATACCGATGTTTACGGATCATCGTAACATAAGTGATTTTGACTGTTCGGATCGGGGCGATCGGTCTTGAATTTGTTTCATTTTTTATATTTTGTTTGGCTGGTGCGATTTTGAGAAACGAGCAAGATTGGGTGTATAGAAGGTTACGTTCGATCGTATCAGGAAATGTGATGGTTTCATTTCTCCTTGGGCTGTTTGTATTTGTATACGCCGGGATGCTTGAGGCTCAGCAAGCGGAGACGGGCGGACCATACGAAGCCAGCTGGGCCTCGTTAAAAAAACACAAAGCAACCCCCGGATGGTTGAAAGACGCCAAGTTTGGCATCTACACACACTGGGGACCCTGCACGGTAGCAAACACCATGAATCCGGACGCGCACAGCGGGTGGTACGGACGGAAAATGTACCAGAAGG
>CAYXQY010000269.1:0-4051 GCA_964466525.1 uncultured Planctomycetia bacterium | reverse complement strand
CCGTTGGTGGGGAGACGTTCCCTCCTCCGAACAGCCCCTCGAGCAGGGAGCGACTCGTGCCGTAGAAACAGAGCCCGACACCGGTCAGAACCAGGAACAGCAAGAAGGTGCTTGAGTAGAACCCGGACAGCTCGTGAAGCTGAAAATTGAATCCCGGAAACGTCCGGGTCCATTTGAAGGTAAGTCCTCGTCGGAAATGGATCCAGCCGGGCCACCACAGCACCAGTCCGGTGCCGAGCAGAACCAGATAGATCAGCCCCGTTACGCCGAGAACGGTCCGTCCAAGGGAACCACCCAGCAGCTCGATGTGCAGGGAATGGATGATACCCATCACATCCCGGTTCATGTTTCGTTTTCCAAGAAGCTCCCCGGTGTAAACGTCCCCGTAAAACCGAACCGTTCCGTCTCCCACCCACAGCTCGGCGGAGGTGTCCGGGTGTTCCGGGAGCCTGATGTGATCCACTCGACGGTCCGGATGTTTTTCGGCAGCGGCGTCCAGCAGCGTATTGTATCCCGCCCGGTCTTCCTGCACATCCACGGTGGTTTTATCCGGGTGGAACAGCTGCGTGAGGGATTCCCTGTACACCAGCAGCGATCCGGTCAGGCCGAGCACAACAAACAGCAATCCCAGCCACAGGCCAATGTACAGGTGAATTTTACGAACAAACGTTCTGAAATCCATGATCGATGACCGTCGGTCTCCTCAAATCGAAGTGTTCGTCCCGGCCTCGGTTGGGTTCCCCGAAAACCGACGAGGAGCAACAGCCGGGATCAACGGCTGATGGCTCCTCGTCGGTACAGGTTGCGACCGTTTCACACGGTCGATCGGGGTTGAGGACAGGAGGAACAGGTTTACCAGTTCAGTTGATAACTAAGACTCACTGTTCGACCGGAAGCGCGAGAAAAACTGCTGTCCAGGCCAAACGCCTGATTGGCGACCGGGAAGTATTCCTCGTTCAGCAGGTTCTCTACGCCAAGGCTCAGGGTCCCCGGATTCAGTTGATACGAGGCGAACAGATCGAACACTTTGAACGCGTCGACCTCCGTCGATCCGAACGCCGTGCTGTCCGGGTCCCGATCATCCGAAAACAGACCGCGGAGCCGGGTACGGAACCGATCGGTCGGCCGGTATTCCACGAAACCGGTGACTTTCACCGGGGGGACGCGGGTATTCGGAAGTTCCTCGTCCAGGTCCCCGTCGCCGTCCTCGTCCGTGGCACTTTCGATCCACGTCGTGGTGTTTCCGATGCGCCAGTTTTCCGTCACGTCATATTCAAGGTCCACCTCAATACCCCAGATTTCTTCGGGGTTGCGGGTGACCTGCAGGTTCTGATCAAACCCGGTGCCGAGGTCGGATTCGCTGAAGAAGCCGGTGATTGCACCGGTGAAGTCACCGCTTGTTTTGCGGAGGCCCAGTTCGTAGTTGTCCACCGTTTGAGCGTCCGGATCGATGTCTTCCACCGAATTTCCGGAATCCGCCTGCTCCCGCAGGACGCGGCCGACTTCCGAGGGAGCGAACCCCTGAGAAAACCCGCCGAACAGGTTCAGCTGTTCGGTGAGATACACAACCCCGGTCAGATTGAACAGGGTGTCGTTGAATCGCAGGTCACCCCCTTCAACCATGTTGTTGTTTTCAAAGTTGGAGTAGTCGTCGACGTCCATCCAGAACTGTTCGTGACGGACCCCGGTTCGAAGCTTCCCGATGTCGTACACCGGCCAGCTGAGCTGTGCGAATCCCGCGAGGGCATCCGTGTCCATCTCCGGTACGGGATCGATACCAAACGGGTTCGAACCGGCAATCGGGGTTTGCTGGGTTTCCTCGAACATGGTATCCACCCCCCAGATCAGTTCCGGACCGTCCTCCTCGACAAGCGGGGTGTTTATCGTCAGGCGGGAGCCCAGTCGTTCCGTTTCCAGTTCGGACTGCGACTGGAATGACGGTGAAAATCCAAACCGGGCCGTTCGGTCGAGGTAGTACGTGTTGAGCTTGAGTGTGCTCCCGAGCACGCGGTCGTTTGAATAGTTAATCCGGGCCATGGTGCTTTCGGTGGTGGGATCTTTTCCACCCGGATCGCCCGGAACCCCGATGGCTTTCTGACCCTGACTTACGTTTCCGTTCTGTGTGACGAAGTCCGTCTCCTGTTCGATGTCATAGTTGTTGAACACCACCTCAACGCGTTCATTGCCGTCGTGGAAGTCGTACCCGCTTTTCGCAAGCACGTTCCATTCCTGCGTGTCGGCAAGGCCTCCCTGGGTGGAAAAAGGTTCCGGGGGAATTCGATCCCCGTCCGAGTCGTAAAAACTGTTTCGTTCGGCAGCGGAGGCGTTGAGGAGGTAATCCACGCTCCCGATTTCCCCGTATGCACCGTGGCTCGTGCTGACGTGCAGGGAGTCGTCCGGTTCTTCCGTGGAGCCCTCGAGACGGAGCTGTGAAAACCCGTTCTGTTCCTCGTCTCCCGCCTCGCGTGTGCGATAATTGACGATGCCACCCGTGGCCCCAAATCCGTATACGGCCGTTCCGCCACGGATGACTTCGACGCGTTCGATGGCTTCCGGGCTGAGCACTTTGGCGTCCCTTGCGCCGTCTCGAAGCGGAGAGGAAATCGGTACACCGTCGATCAGCACGAGGAATTTCCGTCCGCGCAGGGTCTGGGTGAAATTGGTGAGGGCCTGGGTGCTTGTGGCCATGCCGGGGACGTTTCGTCCGAGAAGGTCACCGACGTCCCGACTGATGGCCGTTTCCCGCTCGATTTCCGCACGGTTCAGGACCGTCACGGAACGGGTTACCTCCGAAACGGGTTCTTCGACCCGAGTCTCCGTCACGACCGTTTCCGGCAACGTCCGCTCGTTTTGATCAGTTGCGGTTTGCTGTTCGGAAGGGCTTTCCGACGTGCCGTCGGAATCCTCCTCCTGTGCGAATGTGGTTGAATAAACTGGTATCGTGAGCAAAAGGAAAGCAACAAAGAAACGCAAATAGAATGGTGCATTTCGCATGGTCCTGTGGTAAAATAAAAATGAATGAGAGGATCATCCCGGACGACCAACCGGGACCGGGGTCGTTTCCGCACGTCACCCCCGACGGCGGGACGGCCCCTTTCTCTAACACAGCGTCTTCCTCGATCACAAAACGCAAGATCATGATGAGGGCCTGACAGCTACATTTGGGGATCATTTCGCTCGATTGATACATCAATGCCGATGTATGGACGGAACATCCAAAGGCGCACACCCGCTGACCGCCCCTCATCAGAGGGTTCTCCGTGAATTCGCCCGTTATCTTATGGGAAGAAAAAAACGGATGCAAGCATAATTGAGATTGAATCTCAATAAAAATTAATCCCGGATCTGCTCGTCTGGTGGTTGGTTTTGTGGATCGGATAACGGACGGATCGGGGAAGGGGTTTGTTTCGATGAATGTCGCCTCCTCATACAATCCCTGAGGTTAAATAACCGTTTGCTGAAATTGCACTGAATGTGTCATGTGGAAATGGCTTGATCGGCTGGACGCACGGATTGCCGGGGGGATGCGGCGGTACGGTCATCCGTTGCTGCGGATTTCCCTCGGACTGGTGTTCCTGTGGTTCGGCCTGCTGAAACCGCTCGGCATGAGTCCGGCCGCCGAGCTGGTTCGTAACACGGTGTACGTGGTGGACCCGGACTGGTTCGTGCCGTTGCTCGGCTGGTGGGAGGTGGCGATTGGCGTCGGTCTGCTGTACCGCCCGTTGATTCGGGGGGCGATCCTGCTGCTGTTCCTGCAGATGCCGGGAACGTTCATGCCCCTGGTATTGCTTCCGGACGTGTGTTTCCACTCGGTTCCGTTCGGTCTTACCATGGAAGGGCAGTATATCGTGAAAAACATCGTTCTGATCAGTGCCGCGCTGGTCATCGGCGGGACGGTCCGGGAGGACCGGGAGGAATCCGGCGAGTCAGGAACCGGTTTCTACGGCATGTCCCGGGGTTCCGACGGGTGAACATGCAGGGTATTTACTCACCCATTTAGACCCTCTCCGAAAAGGGGGCGTGCACTCAGTGAGATCTCAGCGAGTTCTCT
>CAYXQY010000268.1:0-4124 GCA_964466525.1 uncultured Planctomycetia bacterium | reverse complement strand
CGAACGATCACTTCTTTCAACTCACCGCTATACGAAAAATCTCCGTCGTACGGGCCAACGTTCCCGTTCGCGTCAAGGCCGGCATTGATTCCCTCCTGCGGCATGGTGGGCACGACGGATAAGTCGTCGGAGAAAAACGGGTTCCCGTTCTGTCGCACCTCAACCGTTCCGTTTTCACTTAGTTTTACATGGAGCTTCACCGAACCATCGGATAGCGGCGCAGAGGAGGAAATCTCCGAGTAGTCACTATTCTTTCGAATACCGAAGTGCACTCGATCATTTTTGACGTAGAGCGTGAACCCCACGACCGTACCCCCCTGTGCCACGATCACCCCCTCCTCGCCGTTGTGGTCCAGTTCCGCCTCAATCTCGAACGGTCGGTTTCGAATTGCCGGAGATCGCCCACGGTTTCGGGTCTCTCCGGCCTCCAGTTTAAAATCCGACTTCGACGAAACGGACCGTGCCGCGGGACGTTCGTTTTCCCGAAGCTTCTCATTGAAGGAATTTGCCATGGACGTCATCTCCTTCACCACCTCCGGATGATCATCCGCCACGTTGTTTGACTCGGAGATATCCTGCTTCAGGTTATACAGTTCTCCTTTGTTCAGATGTAGTTTCCACTTCCCGGAGCGAATCGCCTTCAGGTTATCCCCGTTGTAATAACAATAAAATTCGTGCGGTGAATCGGCGGTTTCGGGCTGAAATAATACATTCGACACGTCCTTTCCATCGATGGTCCGGTCGGATGGGGTTTCCACACCGGACAGTTCCGCAATCGTCGGAAGCATGTCGATCGTGGACACAATTTCACTCGATTCCGTACCTGCGGGAATCTGTTCGGGCCACCAGAAAATGGCGGGCATACGCATGCCCCCCTCATACACCGAAAATTTGCCGTCACGAAGCGGATCCGCCGACCCGCCCGCATCCCCTTTGCTCAACCATGGACCGTTGTCCGACGTAAATAACACCAGGGTCTCTTCCGCCAGATTCAGGTTCTTCAATGTTTGAAGGACCTGCCCCGTCGACCAGTCAATTTCCCGTATAACGTCACCATACAGTCCGCGCTCAGTTCGTCCGGCAAACTTCTCCGTTGCCGCAAGTGGAACGTGTGGCATCGTATGGGCGAGGTACAGGAAAAACGGTTGATCCTGATGTTCCCTGATAAACTCAACGGACCGTTTCGTGTATCGCCGGGTCAGGGTGGATTGTTCTGCCGGCCATTCCACCACCTGTTTCCCCTCCATAATCGGGGGTCCTTCGTTTTTCCCGGCCTGAAACTGATCTCGGGTTAAGCCGTTCCGGAGTCGCGCGTCCTCGGCCAGGTCCATGGACGGATCATGATTCATGTCATTGGAATAGGGGATTCCATAATATCGATCAAATCCCTGATTCATTGGAAGAAACGGTTCCTTATGTCCAAGGTGCCACTTTCCGACCGCCGCCGTCGCGTATCCCTGCTGTTTTAACAGGTCAGCAATGGTTATTTCGTCCGGGTGTAACCCTTTCGAGTCACGTGGAAAAAGCACACCGGTTACGTTGTTGCGCGGGGGATATGAACCGGTTAACAACCCGTTTCTCGACGGCGTACAAACGGAAGTGGACACGTAAAAACTGTTCATCTTAAGCCCCTCCTGTGCCATCCGATCAAGGTTCGGCGTGTCAAACCCTTCGGCCCCGTATACGCCCACATCCTCGTATCCCTGGTCATCCGTAAAAATAATGACAATATTCGGTTGGTCCGGACGTTCCTGCGATTCAGCAACCGAATGGAAGAACGGGAGGACGAAAAACAACCACAACAAACCAAACGAAATCGTTTTGCGTGTCATATCGTTTTTTTACCTGGAAAAGAAACAAATTCAAACGCGTTTTTTGAGAAGTCGCTCAATTTTGATGCGGCAACTTACTTCTTCGATCCGCTTTGCTTGATCTCCTCCAGCAACTTTTTCAGCTCCTTCACTTTCTGCGGCTTTTCCGCGTACAGGTTGTTCTGCTCACCGGGATCGGTGTTAAGGTTATACAACTGTCCGGGGGTGGACACCTGTTCATCTTCCGGAACCTCCGTGATAAACCCACCACTTCCCTTTGTCGGGATCAGCTTCCAGGAGCCGGATCGAACCGCACGTGTGCCCGTTGCCTCATGAACAATCGTTTCCCGAATCGGGCCGGATGCCTCTCCCAGCATAGCCGGCAACATGCTTCGACTGTCCAGACCTTCCTCCTCGGGCAGTTCGTGGTCGACCAGATCCGAAAACGTCGCCAGAAGGTCCGTGAAGGACAGGAGTTGATCACTTGTGGTTCCGGAAGAAACGTATCCGGGCCACCGGACAATAAATGGGACACGGTGTCCACCTTCAAACGCATCTCCTTTTTGGCCACGATACGGACCGGTGGCCGAGTGACCAAATTTTTTCATGTCCTTTTTATACCAGACCGGCCCGTTGTCACTGGTGAAGATCACGAGGGTTTCCTTTTTTATGTCCAGTCGTTCCAGGGTCTTCAGCACGTTTCCCACCATTCCGTCCACCTGACGCACAAAGTCCCCGTACATGCCCGCCCCGCCGCTGTTCCGGTATTTCTTCAGGGGCAACCATGGTGTGTGCGGAGCGGGAAGAGCAAGGTACATGAAAAACGGATCGTTCGGTCCGTTGCGTTCGTAGTTGGTGATGTACGATATAGCTTCCTCCTGAAAACGAGGAAGCACGTCGTCGTGGTGAAAACCGGGAGCTATCCCCCCTTTTCGCCAGAACGGTCCCTGTATTCCAGTCCAGTGGTCGTCCTCCGGTTTTCGCTCCGGAACCTGAAGCAGAGGTGCAACAACCGCCCGGTCCTCCCGAATATAAAAATACGGCGGTATATCCAGGGAGGCCGGAATGCCGAAGTACGAATCAAACCCGCGATCGACCGGGCCCCCGGCCAGCCGGTGTTCGTAGTCATAGTCCGTCCCCCCGACAAAACCCAGGTGCCATTTTCCGACCATCGCCGTCGTGTACCCCGCCTCGGACAACAATCCCGGCACCGTGGTACGGTTCGACGAGATCATGGGCCCGTCGCTCCAGTACGTCTCGGAGCGCATGGGATACCGACCGGTTAACAATCCGTACCGGGTCGGCATGCACACGGAACCGGGGGCATGGGCATCCGTGAATCGCCTTCCTTCCTCCGCAAGGCGATCAATATTGGGGGTTTCAATCTTTGAATCGTCATTGAACGACGACACGTCCCCGTATCCCATATCATCCGCAAGAATAAAAAGGATATTCGGACGTTCCTTCGATTGGGCACCGGCGAAACTGGCAAGTACAGGGGTAACCAACAGGATGAGGACAAGAAATCGAGCTCTCCGAAACAAATTGCGGTTGTTGAATAGCTTCATGTTCTTAAAAAATGACTGTCGAACATTCGATTGATCAAACATGTTCATCCTCCGTTCATTATACGGGTTTATGGGTTAGACGGTTCGTGCGACCACTTCCTGCATTATTTTCGCTGATCCCGATGAAACTGCATCATCTTCCGATCCGAATCGATCGATGGATCATACGTCGATCCATTCAACAGGACGTCGGACGGTATTTCTTTCGCACGGATGAATGCATTCAGAACCGGCTGACCCTGCAGGCGGACCTTCATTTGATTCTCATTGGTCTTCCAGGTGGCATACGCGTTCGAGAGTGAATCAAAGATCGGTGTCTCACCGCGGCGCAGATAACTTCCGTTGCCGACGAACCACCGGCTGGCGGCGTCGGGATCGGACGGGTCACTTCCCTCCGGATGCGTAACGGCGAGCAGGTACGCGTCCGTTTCCCAGCCGTCCACCGTCAGGTTGCTGTTCAGATGACGGCGGCGACCGTCCGCAAGCAGATTCAAATACACCCTCGTGACCTTTCCGTCCTGCCGGATCTTCACCCCCTTCATGTCCGTGGTTTCCATCCGCTTCACCTCCGGATCGGGCGATTCGTTATCCTTCAAAAGAATGGCGGTGATAAACTTCGTTCGTCGATGTTTTCGCGCAGGGAGAAACGCGTAATACGGAACGCCCTTGCTGTCGTCCGGATCCTCGAGAGCCGTTCGCTTCTCCAGGTTCATCTTCTCCGGAAAATCGTGTTCAAATCCCGTCT
>CAYXQY010000267.1:0-4126 GCA_964466525.1 uncultured Planctomycetia bacterium | reverse complement strand
GGACAGTTCATACCACATTCCTTCGGGGCGTCTTCCTCCCACCACCAGCGACCTTCTCGCTGGGCTTCCCCATCTTTCGTCGGCCGGGAGCAGGGATCACACCCGATGCTCGTGTATCCTTCGTCGAACAGGGGATGTTCCGGAACGTCATTGTCCTCAATGTAATCCAGTACTTCCTGTTCCGTCCAGTCGGCCATCGGGTTCAGTTTGACGATGCCGTCATGGTCGTGGTCCAGCTCGACCTTGTCAATTGCAGCCCGGGAGGCCCACTCGTCCCGTCTCAGCCCGGTTATCCAGGCGTCGTACGTTTCAAGTTCCTGGGTCAGCGGCCGTACTTTTCGAATATGACAGCAAAGAAACCGGTTGTCCACGGACTCGTAGAACAGGTTCATGCCTTTCCGTTCCACCATCTCCTCCACCTCGCGGTGGTCCGGATGAACGATCCGCCAGTTGGATTTCGGATAGGTTTCACGGACCTCATCCATAAAGGAGAGCGTTTCCTCCGGAAGACGCCCGGTGTTGACGGTGAGCACATTGATGCTCGGGTCAATCTCGTACGCCATGTCCAGCAGCGCAAGGGAGTTACGCTGCAGGGAGGTGACGATGACGAGGCCGTCCCCGAACGTTTCGATCCCCCACCGGAGCACTTCCTGTGGCGGTTCGAAGTCCAGGTCCATCGCGATCTCACCGATTTCTACGTCGTCGAATACGACATCTTTTGTCTTTGTAGGCATCGTTTGTTTTGCAGCAACTGTAAGTCAAAAAACCTGTACGAATTCTTACTCTTTTTTGGTGGCGACCAGGGTATCCCCATCCTCGACCGGTGTGTCGAGGCCGTCGAGATCGCGGATATCGGTGTCGTTCAGCCTCAGGTCCACGTGTTTGTCCCAGCCCCCGTTGTCCAGCGGGATCTGTTTACCGAGGCTTTTGTAGCGACGGGCCACCTTCTTAATCACTTTTTCGACGTTCGGCACCTGGGATTCCTTGAATTCGTGCTCGTTGATGCCCCCGGCGTACTGAACGAGGGAGCCGTTCAGCTGGAATTTCACTTTGCCGTACCGGTGGACTTCCTTGATGTCCTCTCCCAGGGCCATCGCACGGAGCTGATCGTCCGTGTGCTCGTTGCAGAAATCCTGAAAACTGTAGATTTCGTCCGACCCGTTCTCCTTGTGCGAACGGGTACCGAGCCAGACCTTGATCAGGCGGCAGACCACGTCCGTTATCTCCTCGGTCGGGATCCGGCGCATCAGGGTTTTCCCGATGTTTACGTTGTCGCCGAGTCCCCCACGGAGGGTCACGTCGTACGCGTCGATTTTATCACCGTCTTCCGTTCGGGCCGTGGTGCCCTGCAGGCCGAGGTTCCCCATCCAGTGCTGAGCACAGGCGTGGGGACACCCGTCCATTTTGATGGTGATGCCGTCCTCGATCGCGTCGCCGAATCGTTCCTCCAGTTCCTGAAGGATCTCATGGGCTTTTTTCTTGGTTTTCGCCACGGAGTAATTGCAGTAATCGTGACTCGTGCAGGCCACCGAGTGGCCGTAAATCTTATTGTCCTCGTCGAGATCAAACCCGATGTCCGCGACTTCGTCCTTCACCCACTGCACTTTTTCCTCGGGAATGTCCACGAGGATGAAGTTCTGGTCGCGGGTGAATCGGGCGTGTCCATCCACTTCGTCGATCACGTCGCCGAGCGCCCGGAGCTGGTCACCCATGACCCAGCCCTGAGGTACCGAGTAGCCGAGTGCGTACAGCCCGTCCTGCTTCTGGGGCTGCAGCCCGAGGTGGGACAGGTCGCCGGCCGTGGGTTCCGGAGCCTGGAGGTCCTCATATTCGCGACCGAGGCGTTCCTCGAGCACCTTACGAATTTTCTGCGGCCCGTGGTCGTCCACCATGAATTTAATCCGGGATTTCGAGCGACTTTTCCGGTATCGAAGCGTTTCGTTCCAAAGGTCCGTGAGGCCCTGCAGCACGTCGATGGCCTCGTCTTTCGGAACGAACATGTTCAGGTCCCGGGCGATTCGCGGCGTGGAGGAGAGTCCTCCGCCGGTGCGAACGGCGAACCCTTCACGTCCATCCTTAATTACCCCGAGAAGAGCGATACCGTGAAACTCCGGTCCGCTGCACTGGTGGGGGCACGACGTGATCGTGAACTTCAGTTTCCGCGGAAGGTCGGAGTAATCCGGGTTACCGGAGAAAAAGTCATGGACCTTTTCAATCGTGGGACGGACGTTGAACGTTTCGTGTGGGCTCAGACCGGTCAGCGGGCAGCCGGTAATGTTCCGAACGGTGTCCCCTTCGGCCCCCTTGTTTGTCAAACCGGTATCCTGCACCGCATCGACCACGTCCTCGAGGTGTTTCAGTTTCACCTCATGGAGCTGAATTCCCATGCGGGTGGTCAGCTCACTGTAGTTGTCGCCGTACTCTTCCGAGATTTTACCGACGCCCCGGAGCTGGTCCGGTGTCACGATGCCGCAGGGCACCTTGAGCCGCACCATGAATTTCCCGACTTTTGGTTTATCGTGGACGATTCCGTGCCAGTAGAGCCGGACGATATCGTCCTCCGGGATTTCTTCGTATCCTTTCTTCACGAATTCCGGGAGCTCCTCGATGACTTTGTACGGGTCCTTCTCGTTTTTCAGTCGTTCGACTTTGTTGCGTTTATAGACGAACTCCCAGGAAATTTCTTCGTCGCCGAGCTGTAATTTGGTGGACATGATAAACCTGCCGTAGACTGATAATCGAAAGGAGAAAAGATGGAAGAAAATGATTGTTCAAGAGCCGAACTGTATGCGGGAAGGGGTATTACGTGGGTTCAACACCCACAACAACAGCTACAGCAACACAGGCAGCAGGAGTGGGAAAGGTGCGGAGCGGTGTGGTCCGCAGAAGTGGAGGGAAACCGGCTGAACCGTTCACCAGATCCTTCGAATTTTGACCGTGTGTTTCTCATGGTGATGATAAAACAGCCGTTGCTGCTCAATGAAAATTCACATTCATCTACACTTTATACCAGAACGAACAGGCCCTGTCAAACGACCCTTACCTCGTTCCGACCAAAAGAAGCATAAATTTCGTATTTTCCTCAATGAATTCATCAGTATACCGCACTGAAATGATCGAATCAAGTCCCTCGAACTCATTGTTCCTCGTCACGATCGGAAGTCGGTTGCGTATCCCACCACACGTTCCCGGGCCGAGCCGGTAATCGGGACCCTCATGTCACGAAAGCAGCCTTTCCGGGCTTGACGGTTCAGTTCGTCTCGGAACCGTTCGCTTCTGTACCGGATGTGTTCTCCGCCCGGCGTAAGACCCGCCCCACCAGATGCTCCACGGGCAGAGGTCCCCGTTGTCGAGTATCTCTGCTTCCTTCCCGATGATCTCCGAGAACAACGTATTCCGACGGTCCCGGTCGCCACGTGGTATCACCGGACGTGTATTCACACGGCGAAATATACGCGGTTTCATCGAGCAGTGCCCCTTCCGGATGCTGTTTGTTAAAGATCCACACGTTTCCGTCCTTCACCGTGACCCGTTCTCCAGGCAGGCCAATGATACGCTTGATAAAATATTTCTTATCCGCTTCCGGCCGGCGGAACACGACGAGGGCCCCTCTCCGGAGGTCCCGGTGCCATTTCGACGGATTCGTCTGAATCAATACCACATCCCCCGTCTCATACCGGGGTTCCATACTCGAGCCGGCAATTTGAAACCACCGGGTGTTCGGGGCATTTGCCGATGTTTCCGGATGGAGTTGTGCCTCCACCCGAAGCACGGAGGACGTTCCATCCGTACCGTCCGGATGCAGATTTGATGCTCGCTTATGCAGGTTCTGCGTCGGACAAGAACACCCGATGACCATAACGAGGAGCGATAAAACGCTTCCTTCAAGCGGGCGGATCGGATCGTGGTTCGAAAAATGAAACATGTAATCAACGACCTGTTCACGGACCGACAAACATTCTCATGCCGGTCGGAGCATCTACCATGGGGCAAACGGCGGATCGATGGCCCGATCCCCGGCGTCAAGCTGGTCGATCCGATCGAGCTGCCCGGCCGTCAGGGACAGGCCCTGAGCCTCAAAATTGTCCCGGAGATGGTCCGCTCCGGTGGCCTTCGGAATCGGAAC
>CAYXQY010000266.1:0-4128 GCA_964466525.1 uncultured Planctomycetia bacterium | reverse complement strand
GCACCAGGGAACGCACGTCCTCACCTCGCCCACGCCGAAGGTCTGCGCGCAGTGTCACGAGCAGGAAGTGGCGGAGTTCAACCAGAGCCGGCACGGCATCCCCGCCTATGCGGCGATGTGGGGCACGGAAACGCTGAATGAGAAACACCAGGACATGTTCGACAACATTCCCGAGGCAAATATCCCCGACAACCAGGCCCGAAATGTGCTGTTTAAAAAGGAAGGCCGGGACATAACGAAGTTTGCCTGTGAGAAATGTCACAATATTGGCGAACCTCGAAAGGACGGATCGGTCGGAAGGTGTCAGAAGTGTCATCTCCGGCACAAGTTTGACCTCAAACAGGCACGCAAGCCGGAGACCTGCAACGCCTGTCACATTGGACCGGACCATCCCCAGTACGAAATTTACGAGAACTCCCCCCACGGCATCGCGTACCATACGGACGGAGAAAACTGGAACTGGTACGCGGAAGCGGGCACGCAGGATACGGAGGATTTTCCCGCTCCCACCTGCGCGACCTGTCACATGAGCGGGTTCGGCGGTTCCTCCACCACGCACGACGTGGGGGAGCGGCTGTCCTGGTACCTGTTCCCGCCGATTTCCACGAAGCGACCCGCCTGGCAGGAAAACCGCCGGCGGATGAAAAACGTCTGTACGGAATGCCATAACCGGAACCATATTAACTCGTTCTACGAGGACGCCGACCGGCTCACGAAACGTGTGAACGAATGGGTCCGGATCGGTCAGGGCATGATGGAGTACCTCCGGGAGCAGGACCTGCTTAGCGAGGAGAAGTTCGACGAAAGCATAGAGTACGAAATGTTTGAGCTGTGGCATCACTGGGGGCGGACCACGAAGTTCGGTGCCTGGATGCTCGGGCCGGATTACACCCAGTGGCACGGGGCGTACGAGATGCTGCGGTCCCTGACCGACCTCCGGGAGGAACAGAACGACCTCCTGCGTGAGCATGGAATGGAACCCCGGGATACGGACATTCCCTCGGACATCAAAGAGGAGCAGCAGGACGTCGAACCGGGGGACGAGAACGAGGGCTCGGAAAACAGCAAATCATCGGATGAGACGCCGTCCGAATCAGGGGAGAACTGATGCAGTTCGATGAATGAGACCACGCTTCCGGATCGGTTTCCCGGCCTGAGGACGTTTGTCGATTGGGTACCGTTCACCCGGGATCAACTGGTGCTTCTGCTGGTGGCCACGAACGAGTTGTTTCTCGGGCTGGATACCTACCTGTCCCACCGGATCAGCGGTACGATTATCACGCGAGAATGGATTCCGATTTACTTCGGACCGATTGCGGGGGTTCTTTTACTGCTGGCCGGCCTGCTTGCGAGGCACAGGTGGCACTTCGCCGCTTCGGTGGCCTCTCTCGTTCTTTTGAGCAGTGCGGCGGTGGGGGTTCTTGGGTCCTGGTACCATTTCCAGTACGTGTATCATCCGGGGGCGCCGGAAGGGGCGAAATTTTCTTTGACGTCGTTAATCTGGGCGCCGCCGGTGCTCGGTCCGCTTTCCTTTGTGCTGGTCGGGTGGTTGGGCATCAGCGCCGTCTGGCGGGAGGCACCTGTGGGCAGCGGCCGGTTGAATTTCCTTGATCGCTGGACGGTGCAGCTTCCCTACAGCAAGTCCCGGGCGTATTACTATATTGTCAGTCTCGGGGCCCTGATCGCCACGGTCAGCAGTGTGATCGATCACGCCCGGCACGACTTTTCCGATCCGTGGATGTGGCTGGCCCTGGCCGTCGGGTTGTTCGCCACGTTCTGTGCGTTCGCACTGGCGCTGTTCGACCGCCCCTCTTCCGCGGATTACGTGACGTACGCGGGGTCGATGTGCGGGTTGCTACTGATTGGTGTGCTCGGGGTCTGGTTCCATGGCATGGCGAACCTGACGGCGAGGGGGGGAGTGGTACTGGAACGGTTTATCCGGGGCGCACCGATGATGGCGCCCCTGCTGTTTACAAACATCGGGATGATGGGGTTGATTGTGCTTTTTCCCTCGCGGGTGGATTCATAACTGTGCGGAATGCCGTAACAATTTTTTGTCCGAATGAGACGGCAACAACCGGATTCAGTAATCGAACCTGGGGGTCAGGGTGAGGGTAAAGTGCCAATGGCAGTGAATTAAGCGAATCACGTGGGGAATATTAAATTTTTTGTCGGTGAATCATGAAGCGTTCCATAGCGATCCATTCCCCCGCCGGGCGGGGAAATCCCTTTCGTATCGTAATTTCTAACCCCGGGTTTCGCTTGGTTTCACTCCGCTCAACCCGGGGCTGTCATCTGTAGCCCGCTTCGGGGCTTATGGGCAGATGGGCTACCCCGGGCTTTCTGTTCTCAGCAAAGTGGGTTGAAAAATCACCGCTTATTTCACTGCCATTGGGTAAAGTGCCTGAATTATGAGCAATTGTATTCGGTGACCATGGAGGAACAGGCGTTTGAGGAGACATACTGTACGTACGGTCTGTTGATCGAAATGGGTGCGGAACGTGTCGTACAGGTGGGGGCGCTCGGGGCGGTCGAGTTCGATGCCGAGGAATACGTGTACACGGGATCGGCAACCACCGGCCTCGTCTCACGAATTCGGCGTCACCTCTCCGACGAAAAGACCCTGTTCTGGCACATCGACTACCTGCTGCAGTACGCACGTGTCCGGTCCGTTTACGTGTCCGGTGAAGCGGAGTGTGAAATTAATCGGCGCGTGGTTTCGCTGCAGGAGGTCACCAAACCGGTAAATCAGTTCGGGTCGTCCGATTGCTCGTGTGACACGCATCTGTCGTATTTACACGGCCGTTCGGGATTGGAGGTGACAGGGCTGGTTCCGGTTGAGCGGAACCGGTTTCTTTCCGTGGATGAACAGGACGGTCAGGATGCGGAGGGGTCTTCCCGGTAGAACGCGGCCGCCCGCTCGGGGGGTACCGGATTGATCATCGTGCGGGTGCCCCGTTCGAATCCTCCCCACGATCCGGTACGGGGGAATAGTTCAAGGTGTGCGTGGAACGGGTCGCCGGCCGGGTTGCCGTGCAGGACGAAATTGTAGCTGGCATTGAGCTTCCGGAGACGCCGGAGGGCTCGTTTCAGCAGTGGTGCGAGTTTCCGAACGCCGGTCTGGATCCACGAGGGAATGTGTGGGCGGGGGAAGATCCAGAGCTCGTACTCGTGCCGTGAGGCATAGGGGGTGAAGGCGACGAACTGTTCGTTTTCAAAGCAGAATCGCTCACTTTTCCGTTCCTCGTCGATGACCCGGCAGAACGGGCAGTGTTCATGGTCGGACACGGCCTTTTGCTCTTCTTTCAACAGTTGAGGCACAAAATCACCGGCCAGGACCTGTGAGTGGGCGTGGTGGATCGATGCGCCGGACCGGGGGCCCTTGTTTTTGAACACCGTTACCGCTTCGACCTCCTTCTGTTCGTATAACGTTCTGATTCGTTCCGTGTACACGGAGAGGACCGACGTGAGTTTATCGATGGAAAAATCGGCCATCTGTTGCCCGTGGTCGGGTGTTTCGACAATGACTTCGTGGTGTCCGGAGGCCGTGCGGCTGGAGAGAACGGATTCGTCGGAGCCGGTGGTTGTACCGGTTGAGGTGGGATGGACCGCCGGAAATTCGTTCGGGAACCAGCGGACCTGCCAGTCGCCGTTCGCGTCCGTGCGGTTTCCAATGTCCTCCGGGGTCTGATCCACCTGTTCCGGACAGAAGACGCAGGGAGGTTCAGTTTCCTCTGTCACCTGTCGCAGGAAATCATCGGGTCGATCGGATCGGTGAGCGGTGACGAGAACCGTTCGGTCGAGGATGTAATCTTTTCGACGTTCCATTTCGGAGGGAAGGAAAGAACCCTTTGTTCAGCAGCGGAAACCAGAGGTCGTTTTCAACGGTCTACTGAAGAGGAGAGCGTCAGCTGATTTTTTGACGGTTTCCTGCGGGTGTAAAATGAGCGCGTTTACGGTGTGTAATCCTGATCCGACGACGTAAGGGTCGATTTTCATACAACTGGTCGAAATGGTATGATAGTTGATTTGTGACTGTAATTCGACCTGTTTTATCGCATGAACTTTCCCCTGAAAAGGTCAATGTACGATCAGATCCTGGTTCCCACGGACGGAAGTGATACAGCC
>CAYXQY010000265.1:0-4140 GCA_964466525.1 uncultured Planctomycetia bacterium | reverse complement strand
GGACGGGGTTCGCTTGAACGCAGGAAGTAGCTACGATCACCGTCGCACTCGCGACGCTCCCTAGGCAACGACGCGTAGCAGCCATTGCTGGACTCCTCTCGGTCATCGCGTGACGAAACCGCTCGCCCGCCGAACAGTTCGTCTTCGTCGACGTGACCCTTCACGAACTGGCCGAGCGCGTCGATCGTCTCCAGCGTATTGCGGTAGCATTCGTACTGTTCGTTTCCCCAGGTATGCAGGCCGTGACGGGCCATGATCACCCCCTCCGCATCCGGTTTCTCTTCAAGCGCATCCTCCAGCATGGTTGCCAGATGGTACCCGGGCCGTTCCCAGGGAAGCCAGATCAGGTTGTAGTCAAACCGCTCGTTAAATTCCTCCATCTTTTGTTTTCCATTGGCTGCCGCAGCAAGAGCGATCGCCCAATCCGGATGCGTGTGATCGATGTGTTTGTACGGCAGAATCCCGTGTATGGGTGTATCTATGGACGGTGGACGATCATGTGTTCCAAACTGACAGAGCGGATAGTAATCCACCATTTCATCCTCGTGTTCCTTTCCGCGGTACCTGTCACGCAACCCGCGAAACTTGTCCATGTACAGTCGTGCAAACCCGTCCCGGTCGATCGTGGCCAGGTTGCTCCCGCTTCCTTTCACCCACATTACTTCAACGTCCTCCCCCGTGAGCGGATCCTCCTGCATCACTTTCGACGATGTATTTCCACCGCCGAAGTTGGTGATTCGAAGGTCCGATCCGATCAGGTTGGAACGGTACCGGAGCTGTTCGGGTTGATCCATGTCCTCCACTTTGCTCTCGTCCCATTTATCTTCAAGATACGTCAATTCCATACGTTTCATCTCCAGAAGTTAATTTAGAGAAAACGACGTTTATTCCCTGACTGCTACAAATATTTTAACCATTCAAAACCTTTTTAAAACCACGGGAGCGCGAAGGCGATCCATCTCGCAGGTACCTCATTTGTTCGGGAAGGTGGATTATTCGGGAGGAATCACGTATTCGGAAGCACGGTTATCGTTTGTTTGCTCGACCCATCTCTGCAGACGGGCTCGGAGCTCGTTCAGCTGTGAACGGTATTGAGGGTCGCCCGCCAGGTTCTGAAGTTCACCCGGATCGGTTTGCAGGTCCGTCAGCTGTTCCCGGAGGTCGCCCCGCTCGTACACGACGTATTTGTACCGGTCGGTACGCAGCATGCGGGCCAGGCGTGATTCCACAACCAGCTGATCCCGCCAGTCCACGTCCTCCCCTTCCAGAAGCGGCCGGAGGCTGCGACCGCGCAGGTGGTCCGGCGCGGGAATCCCGGCGTAATCACACAGGGTCGGCAGAAGGTCCAGGCCGTTGGAAATCAGGTGCGTATCATCCACCCGACCGCCTTCAATATGGTTTTTCCACCTCACGACCATGGGGACACGCGCCGCCTCTTCGTACGGAATCGTCTTATGTTCCAGCCTGTGCGCCGCATCCATGTCGCCGTGTTCACTTGTGAGTACGATGAACGTGTTTTCGCCGATTCCGGCTTCACGGACCGCGTCCATGACGGTGCCAATCTGGCGATCCAGTCGTTCGGTCAACCGGGCATACAGCCAGCGATGCAGCCGCCATTCTCGTTCGGTCCACTTCTTTCGTGCGAAGTTCCGAAACGGGCGTCGCTCCACGTACCCTTTCTGAACGGCGTCCGGTTCCCGATCCGGTATTGCGTAATTGGGCGGAAGGGGAGGGGTATGATTTTCAATAAACTTCTCACCCTTTTCTCGCATCGGTTCCAGCAGGTTCTGAACGATTTGAGAGGCCCGGGCACCGCGTGGGCCTTTTCCCTGTGACCGCCGGTACGCGTTGATGGCCATGTAACAGATGTCGTGCGGCTGAATAAAAGACGTAAACAGGAGGAACGGGTTCTCATGGTCCTGTTTGATAAACTCCGCGGCCTGTTTTGCAAGTTTTCCTCGGTCGTTCCGGGTGAGAACCCGGAATCCGTTTCGTTCGGGGTGCAGCTCCCCAGGCAGGTGAAATTTTCCACCATACACGGCATTGTATCCGTTCCGGCTGAAGAGGGTGCCGAGCGAATGTCGCTGAAACGGTTCCGCCTCCTCCCGAATGGGATCTCCGTTATACCTAATGCCTGCATCACTCGGCATACGACCGGTCATCAGACTGAACCGCGCCGGGTAACAGACGGGATTTGTCACGTACGCACGCTCGAATCGCACACCGTTTCGAGCGAGCCGATCCATTTCAGGGGTGTCCAGGGACTCATTACCCGTAACGCTCATCATCGACGCGGACTGCTGGTCGGTCAGCAAAACGATGATGTTGGGCCGATCCGATGAATCGGATTGTGCGAGGAGAGCAGCCTGTTCTCCTATGAACAGAACGGTTGTGATCAGAACAAAAACGAAAAAACAGTTCGTTTTTCGGAAGGGTATACGAGACATTGAAGGATCGATGAAAACAGAATGGATCGCTTCTTCTTATCGCCGTGATCGTCGTTACCGCCGTGCCCACTTCTTTAACTGATCCCCGGGCAAAACCCCCCAGTAGAGGCGGACGTCCGACAGGTCGCCCTTGAACGGCATACTCCCGTCGTACTCGCCGGATTTGTCCTTTGTGTCCCGGGCGATGGCCAGGGGATGCGATGGGTCCCCGGTCAACGGGAACGCTTTTTTCCGATTGACTTCGCTTCCGTCCACGTACAGGCGCAGACGTGCATCTTCATCGATCATACCGGCAATGTGTACGGGTTTGTCCATTTGAACCGGCTCCTCTGCCCGGACCGTATACTGCTGGGAGTTCGAGTAGATAGAAAAGTGAGGACGTCCGTTTTTGAGGTATAGCGAGAACCCCTCGGCCGTCCCGCCCTGCGATACCAGTACGCCGTCGCCCGCGGTCGGGGTGCAGTGCGCCCCCACTGTGAGGGGTTTTTTCCCGGATTCGGGATGTTCCGGAACGTCGGCGCCGGGCCCGTCGACCCGAAACAACTGTTCGAGCGAGACGTTCTTGAGCTTATCGAGCGCGTTCCGGCGCCGGTACGTGTTCATCGACGTCTCCGGATCGGGTTCGTCGTATTTCTTCTGTAGGCGTTTCAGTTCCTTCTTGAGCCGTTTCCGCACGTCGGCGTACCCGGCGTCGTGATAGACGCTGTGCAGTTCCTTCGGATCTTCCTTCAGATCAAACAGTTCCCATTCGTCCTTGCGGTAATAATGGATGAGCTTGTACCGATCCGTTCGCACCCCGTAATGTTTTGCCACGGAGTGCGGTCCGCTTTCGTAATAGTGATAATAGAAGCTATCCCGCCAGTCCCCGGGGGTGTTTCCTTTCATCAGGGGAACCAGGGACCGTCCCTGCATCCGCTCGGGGCTCTCGGCCCCGGCAAGGTCCAGGAACGTCTGCGCAAAGTCGAGGTTGCTCACGAACGCGTCCTCCCGGCTGCCGGGCTCGATTTTATCGGGCCAGCGAACGATCAGCGGGGTGCGAAGGGACTCCTCGTACATCCAGCGCTTGTCAAACCATCCGTGTTCCCCGAGGTAAAACCCCTGGTCGGACGTATAGACGACCACCGTATTTTCGGAAAGGCCCGCTTCTTCCAGGTATTCCAGCACCCGGTTGAGGTTACGGTCGATTGATCGGATACATCGGAGGTAATCTTTCATGTACTTCTGGTATTTCCAGCGAACCAGCTTTTTCCCTTTGAGTTCATCCCTGTGGTTGACGTAATAACGGTTGCGTTCGGCGTACCGCCCGTCGAGTGCACTTTTCCCGCGCACTTTCAGGTCGCCCCCCATTCGCATGTGTTGTCCGATTTCCATGGCCTGGTTACTTGCCGGGGAGGCCCGGTTGGAGTAATCGTCGAACAGGGTGTCCGGCTCGGGAATGTTGACGTCGTCGAACAGGTCCAGGTCGTCCGGATCCGGCTGCCAGTTCCGGTGGGGGGCCTTGTGCTGGTACATCAGCATAAACGGCTCGTCCGATTTCCGCCTGTTTTTCAGCCAGTCGAGGGCCTGGTTCGTGATGACGTCGGTCGTGTAGCCGTTATGATTCACCCGTCCCTGCGGGGTACGCATAGACGGGTTGAAGTACGGTCCCTGTCCGTAGAGCACTTCGAAATAGTCGAATCCCTGTGGTTTGACG
>CAYXQY010000264.1:0-4192 GCA_964466525.1 uncultured Planctomycetia bacterium | reverse complement strand
GCGCCGCTTTCGGATGGAGTACCCGCGGCTCTGTCCGGAATGCGGGCCAAACCCGTCCCCGGACTGTTCGATCTGCAACGGCAGCGGGCAGATTACGGAACAGAAAACCCTCACGGTCGACATTCCAAAAGGCGTCAAACAGGGATCGAAGGTCCGTCTGAAAGGAGAGGGAGGATTTGGGGTCGGAGGCGGTGAACGCGGGGACCTGTACCTGAACGTGAACATCATGGAGCATCCCACGTTCGACCGCGAGGAGGAAGACCTGTACTGTGAAGTCCCCATCTCCCCGTACGAGGCGGCGGAAGGGGGTGAAATTGAAGTCCCCACCATGGAAGGAACCGCCACCATGACCCTGCCCCCGAACACGGAATCCGGACAGCAGTTCCGGCTCAAGGGACTGGGGATGCCGGAACTCAAAGGGGACGAGCAGGGCGACCTTTACGTACGTGTCCATCTCCACCTCCCATCCGACATGAGTGATGAACAAAAAGAAGCCCTGTCCGCATTTCAGGATTTCAATCCCCGAAGGGAACAGGGGTACCTCTGATTGATCGTGTATGAGGAATCGAACAAAAATAGAGCTTGTCATCGGTTCCATCTTCCTTGCAATTGCACTGGGGACCCTCGGCTATATGCTGATCGAGGGTCAGCCCTTCTTTCCTTCCTTATACATGACGGTCATCACGATCACCTCGGTCGGGTTCGGTCACGTGTTCGAAACGAGCGTACCCGGCACCCTGTTAACGATGGTACTTGCCGTGGCCGGGTTGATGGTCATGGTTGGTTCGGTCACCCTGCTTACGTCCACCCTCATTGAAGCTCAATTGCCCATCATCCTCCAGAAAAATCGTATGCGAGATCGCGTTAACCAACTGGACGACCACATCATCATCTGCGGCTCTGGCTCCGTCGCGCACGCGGTCATTGAGGAAATGCAAAAAAACGATCAGCCCATAGGGGTGATCGAAAAGGATCAGAACGTATACGAAGAGCTCCTCGAGGAATATCCGGACATTGCCGCGCTCCATGGAGACGCAACGGACGACGAGGTGCTCGAGGAAGCAGGCATCGGACGAGCAATCGGTCTGATCTCCACCCTGTCCACCGACGCCGAGAACCTGTTTGTCTGTCTTACGGCACGGGAGCTGAACGACGACCTGCAGATCGTGACACGTGTAAATAATCCATCCAACATGGAGCGAATGGAAAAAGCCGGCGCGGATCGGGTGATTTCGCCCCGGGTCACCGGGGGCCAGCGCATGGCGAACCTTGTCCTGCAACCGGAAGTACTCTCGTTCCTTGATATTATTGAGAAGGACGAAACCGGATCGTATGAGCTTGGAAGAATTCCCGTGCACGAGGATTCTCCGTTTGAAGGACAGACGCTCGCCGAAGCAAGTATTCCCGACAAAACGGGACTGATCGTCATTTCCCGAATTGGACGTGACACTTCCCGGCCGGAATTCAACCCCACCTCCTCCACAAGACTCAGGGCCGGTGACCGGCTGGTTGTTCTGGGAAAACCGGATCAGGTCACGAAACTTCGCGAACTAACCAACCAGACCGACGACTGATGTCGCAGCAATCGCAGGAGCCGGGCTTTGCAACCGTGACGTTTCCCGTCCCCCTGCGCCGGCAGTTCCAGTATCGGATTCCGCAGTCGATCAAACCTCGTATCAAACGGGGCGCCCGTGTTCGCGTGCCGTTCGGCCACCAGGAAAAAGTGGGATACGTCACCGGGTTCTCGGAGGTCCCGCAGGTGGAGCCGGAACAGATGAAGTCACTCCACGAGTTGATCGACGAGGAGCCCCTCCCGGATGATTCGCTGATGGAACTGACCCGGTGGATTTCCGAATACTACGTCTGCTCATGGGGGCAGGTCCTGCAGGCCGCCCTGCCCGGTCCCGTCCGCGAAGGGGCGTCACGTCAAACCCGACAATACGTGACCTGCAGGGTCTCTCCGGAAGAGGCCCGAAACTACCTTGAAAACCTGTCCGACCGGTTCACCGCACGCCGGCGCATCGTCAACATCCTGATCGAATCGGACCGTTCCCGCTGGGCGGCGGGCAAACTCATTCAGGAAGCGGACTGTTCCGCGTCTCCGCTGGATACGCTCGAAAACGACGGGATCATTCAGAAATACACTGAGAAAGAACCGTTCGAAAACCTGTACGAACAGCTTCCCGATCCGGATCCGGTCCCGGAACACCTGACGGACGCACAGGAAAACGCACGGGACCGAATTCACGAAGCCGTGGAAAACCACCGGCACGAAACCTTCCTGCTTCACGGGGTCACCGGAAGCGGAAAAACGGAAGTGTACATGCGGTCTATTCGCGCATGCACCCGCAACGGAGAACAGGCCCTGGTCCTGATTCCCGAGATCTCGTTGACCCCCCAGGCCATCGCACGGTTTCAGGATCGGTTCGAACGCATCGCGATCATGCACAGCTACCTGTCGGACCCGCGCCGGCGTGAGGAATGGAACCGGATCCGGTCCGGCGACGTCGACGTCATCATTGGAGCACGTTCAGCACTGTTCGCCCCGGCCCCGGACCTGGGGATCATTATCGTGGACGAGGAACACGATACCTCGTACAAGCAGGACCGAGTTCCCCGGTACAACGCCCGGGACGGTGCGGTGCTGCGCGGCAGCCAGGAAGAAGTTCCGGTGCTCCTCGGCTCAGCCACCCCTTCCCTGGAATCCCGACAAAACGCCGAAACGGGGAAATACACACTCCTTGAACTTCCGGAACGAATCGGAGGCAATCCGTTACCGAACGTACAGACCATCGACATGACCCTCCAGCACGACAGTAACAGCCACACCGTGATCAGTGAGGTCATGGAGGTGGAAATTCGGAAAACGCTGGCGAACGACAATCAGGCCATGCTATTTCTGAATCGGCGGGGGTTTGCCAGCGTCATTTACTGTCCGGCCTGCAAAGAACATATCAGCTGCCCGAACTGCGACATTTCGCTGACGTACCACCAGTCCGCCGAACTCCTGAAATGCCACCACTGCGACCACAGGCAGAAGCGCCCGAAGAAATGTCCGCACTGCGATCGCCCCGCACCGATCAACCTTGGCATGGGCACCGAACGCATTGAATCGGTCATCCGGAACACCTTCACGGACGCCCGCATTGAACGCATGGACTCCGACACGATGACCTCCATGGACGCGTACGAGAACACGGTCCGCAAGCTGCAACACGGTGAGGTGGATCTCCTGGTCGGCACGCAGATGATCGCGAAGGGCCTTCATTTTCCGGGGGTCACCCTCGTCGGAATCATTTCTGCGGACGTGTCCCTGCACCTGCCGGACTTCCGATCCGCCGAACGCACCTTCCAGATTGTGACACAAATCGCCGGACGGGCGGGCCGTGGGAAATCAACCGGTCGGGTTCTTCTGCAAACCCATGAACCCGACCACTACAGCATCCGCACCGCCGCGAAATACGACTACCAGTCATTCTGGTCCACCGAAGTCGAACTCCGGGAAACCATGGGATATCCCCCGTTTACCACCCTGCTGCGAATTCTTGTCCGGGGCGAGGACCGGGAGGACGTCTCGCGGACGGCCGATCGAATACGCGAACGGATCGAGCCGGACTGCAGGCGACACGACATCGACGTCCTCGGACCGGCCGACGCCCCGCTCTCGAAGTTGCAGGACCGGCATCGAATCCACCTGCTCCTCAAGCTCCCGAAACCGCAACTCGGCCGCAACCTTGTCGACCAGCACGACCGTCTGTTCCAGTCGCAGGGCTCGACCGACGTCGTCCTCGACATGGACCCGATCACGATCCTGTAATGACCCGGAACATCGACTCAAGGAGTTCAGTTCCTCCCCCTCATATCAGACCAATACATTCTCTGATAGTACCGGTGACGTCATCGACTATTTTCTCTCCATCTCGCCCTATTTAGGCCCTCTCCGAAAAGGGGGCGTGCACTCAGTGAGATCTCAGCGGGTTCTCTGCAAGGAGTTCGACCGGAAGAAACCCCATCTCAGATGAAAGATGACGTGACATTTAGTCACGTCCTGCTTTCATCGTCCTCCGGCTTTTCAGCCTACGGACGGGTTTGTGAGGAAGACGTAGTCATTGATATTTTGGACGCAGCAGAGCGCTCGCTGAGACTCATTTTCGCAGAAAACGTCCGGTTTTTGCCGCATACCTGTGTTATT
>CAYXQY010000263.1:0-4321 GCA_964466525.1 uncultured Planctomycetia bacterium | reverse complement strand
TCTGTACGCCGGCTATCACCTGATCCGTATCTGGAAGTCGGACGCGTATTACGTGCACCCGATTCCCCGGCTGGTTTTCTCAAAGATCATCTATTCGGTGTTTTTCTACTGGTTCATCTTTACGCCTCCCGGTCCGGAGATCGTTCTGCCTCTGCTTTTCCTTGTCCTCCTGTTTCTCCTCGACCACCTGACCGCTGCCTACCGGTTTCTGTTCCGGGAAGCGGCCCTGTCCTTTTCCTACCATTTTGCCTCGGGCGCCGTGCTGTTTTTCGTGGCGGGGGCCCTCCTGCTGTCCGGACTGGTTCCGGGCACACAGCAGGAACTCCGGCAGATGTTTCCCTGGTTTTGCTACGCGTTCAGCGGTTTCTTTTTGCTGGAACATGTCGTGTTTGTCCGGGACCGGGACCGTTCGGTCCGATACATCGTCCAGTCGATCCTGATGCTCGCGCTGGTAGTCGCTCCCATGTATCAGGCGGAGACACTCGGTCAGCACTGGGCTTCGATTCTCCCCATGTCCGGAGTGTTCCTGCTCGGGTACGAAGTGATGCTGTATCAGCTGGACGTCGAACAGGACTGGTTAATCGGAGCGGTTGGTTTCCTGTGCATCAGCTGCTTCCTGTTCGCAGAACGCTCCTTTACGTTAAACACGTGGGCCCTGCAGATCTACGGCGCCATCCTGTTTCTCTCGTTCCTCCGTATCCCTCACCGTACGATGGTCCGGCAGCCGGATACAGTAACCGATCGAGATCACCTCGGCGTCTGGTTTCTGTTCACCGGTTACTTCGTTGTCCTTCAGATGTTGATCGGGGACCACACGGCCGTTGCCCGATACGGTTCATGGATGCTGGTGTACCTCGCCCTGCTCCTGGGCTACCAGCTTCTGGGCTATGGCATCCAGCGGTTTTTTCACAGTTATACGGCACTCGGACTGTTTTTGGGTTCTTTCGCACATCTTCACCATCTTGGCCGGGACCCGATCGACGCCCTGTCCGCCTGGGTGCTGCTCTTTCCGTTTCTCGTTTTCCTTCTGTCTGTCGGACATATTCGGGAAGCAAACGGAGAGGACACGAACGCCTCAGCGGACGAAACATTTCGGCTCCCTTCGACCGTGTTCCTGTATGCCATTCCTCTGTTTGCCTACTCCCTGTTTTTTGCGGACCTACTTTTTTATCGCGTTCCGGATCTCGCACCGGTTTCAGCCGGAAGCTACTTCCAGCAACCAGTTCTGCATGAGATCATGCTGACGTTCGTGACCGTGCTTGTTACAGGCGGTCCGGTGTGGAAGAAAATACGGCACAACCGGAACATACAGCGACACAGCATGGTACTTTTCCAGGTCAGTCTCCTGCTGTTTTACGTGGCGTCGTTTTTCGTCGCGAACGAATTCCAGACCGTCCAGGACTGGATCATTCCCCTGCTCCTCGCACCGGTGGTTTTCGGTGCGGCGTACCTGATGAGCGCACGCCGGTACGACGACCAGAAACAGAAGATGCTGTACCTCATCAACGGATTCCTGATGACCACGCACGGCCTTCTGATCGCCTTCGAGCACGAGTATCAGACCCTTTTTCTGGGGGTTGACGCGGTCGTGTTCTTCACGCTTGCCCGAATGTACCGCTGGAAATGGATTCCCGCCGGCAGCGCACTGACGGCCGCCTGGCTCGGCCTTCATCTCCTCTGGTCGAGTTACGTTGTCCAATCCGGACAGGCCGGTGAGGGAATCACAGCCGGGTTTGTCTGTCGATGTGCAGGGCTGGGCATCCTGCTTCTCGTTCCCTACGTGGCAAACCGATTTCCTCCGCACGAGGAGAAATTCAAAGGTATGCCCACGGGACCCATCGTGGTCAACTCCGTGGCCCTGCTGGTCCTGTACCTGGGCAACCTCAAACTCATCTCGTTTTTTGGTTGGCATCCGGAACAGATCCAGCAGCATATGAACCCGTTCATGTACGCCCTGTCCGCGCTGTGGGGCGGAGCGGGGCTGGTGTATTTCCTCGCGGGATTCCTGTTGAACTACCGTTTCCTGCGCCTGTTCGGAAGCCTGCTCCTCCTGATCACAACGGCCAAAGTGTTCTTCCTGGACCTCAACGTGGAAATGATCTGGCGCGTGCTCTCCTTCTTCACACTGGGGAGTGTACTGCTGCTGATCAATTACGTCTACCGAAGCTACATCGAGCCGGACCCCGGCAGCAGTTGACGTCCCGCGATTTGCCCATAGGAACGGTTCGGGCTCAAAGTTCGTGAAATTTAAAAGGTATCTTGCGTGTGCGTAGCGTGAGTCTACCGTACGATGCAAAGGATCGTCATCAAACAACAAAATGGACCAGAAAGATCGGCATAAGGCTGGAGAACAGAAACGGCATCGCCGGTCGCCTCCTCCCCGACCGACGATTCACGATCAATGGTTGAAAAACTCGTTTTGATAGGGATCGCTCAGCAGGACGTACAGGGCAAAGCCGCCCCAGCCTCCCGAAAGAACGAATCCAATGGGGTTCCCGGACAGCAGCTGGGGCAGGGCCAGTAATACGTCCAGTCCGCCCAGGATCAGCGTGAGAATACGTCCCCAGTTTTCTCGCTTCAGCACCCCCGCTCCCCCGATGATCTGCAGGAGACCGGGAACCAGAACCAGCACGATGACAATGATCAGCACCACGACGTGAATCGTTGAAGAAAGTTGCTCCGGGGACGGATAATCTCCGGACTCCAGAAGTCGCACGATATCATCGTAAAAATACTGGAACCCGAACAGCACGCCGCCACCACACAACAGTTTCAGTACACCAAATCCGATGCTGACGAGGCCCAGTACGGTGACAAGATCGGTGTTTTCACGATCGGATGGAGGAGGGTTCCCACGTTCCCGGCCATCGTCGAACCCGTCGGTATCAGTAGGTGTGTTGACTGCCCCACCGGTTCCCCGATTGGAGGACGGATCGTTCTGTCCGACGCCTCTCCGTTTCTCATTCATATCTTCTCGGATTACACAATCAGGTGCAATTTTCCCTGTTAGCGGTCAAAGAAGTACTCAAATGAGCTCTTTCCGTAGAGACATGTCCGCGAACGAGGGTTCAAGTTTATATTAGTCCGTACTCCCTTTTTTATCAGGTCATCAAGAAGTGAACATAGGATAATACGGGTGAAACAGTAAAATTCATTTTTCGACTGCTATTCGTTCACGTGAAGTATCGGATGAGCAAAAAACCCCCGTATCAGGCGCCGAAGCGTGCTTCTCATACCCTGCAAACTCATTACCGATATCGTGGGTAAGGGACCGGTCCGGTTGCTGCACCGGGATGAAGAACGTACCGGTTCTCCTGCCATATCAGCATATTTTCCCCCGGCGGTCTCATCAGTGGGAACGTGTTTTTCGTTCAACGACTTTAACGCAGTGCTTCTTCAGATCCGTTCTCCGTCGTCAGATTCGCTTATCAATCTCCACTCCGATCCCGTTCATCGACCAGATCCGGGTGTCTTCGATGGATGTTCGGTGACCGAGCGGTTCTGAGAGGGTGATGCCCCCGTACGGCCTCCGGTTTTGCAGTTATGACGCCGGTTCTGGTGTCACTCGAACTCATGCTGTCCGCCCTCCCGGATGTGTTTATCAAAAGATACGTGGGGCTGATTCCCAGTTCTATTTGGTTCAAACCGTCCGGATACCTGTTCCGGAGGCCACTCGATTTCGATCAATTTCTGAGCAGGGGCCCAATTCTGCCGATCGATCCTTTGACCGCGTTCATTGTTTCCTGTTGATTGCTTTCCTTCTGGCCAGTTCCGAATTATACTCATCCTCCACGCTGTCGTGATCCAGTTTCCGGGATACCGTCGAGGGATCAACATCAGGTTCGCCGGCAACCTGTTTGCGGGTGGTCCCTTTTATTTTACACTGACATCACGTACCGTTGATCCAGGAGGCTGCTGAAAAACCCACGCTTCGTCAGTAGAATGCAATTCTGATCTCCGTAGTGCGCGGATTCGCAGGCGATGCCGAAAGTGCATCGGCGAGAATACGCAATCGCCCAGAGACTCCAATTGCATTCTATCTCCTTGAGACGAAACGAGTTACGCCGATTCCCTTTGTCAAACATATTCAAATCGCAACATTTAGTTGCTATTTGAAATGAACAATTACTACGTAATCCCCTCGGATGCACTGACGGCATCGACTGCGGCGGACTCCGCGCTCTTCGACGCAACTCGTTTCGCTGACGTTGCAGGGGTTTTTCAACAGCCTCCTACGGTTCTTTTTTTGGTGACTCACTGGTACTCGCTGAATTAAACAACCAAGTGCAATTTTCCCGGTTAGCGCTCAAAGAAGGCCTCA
>CAYXQY010000262.1:1746-4347 GCA_964466525.1 uncultured Planctomycetia bacterium | reverse complement strand
AATACGACATCGACATTTCGCGAAGAACGGTGAACAAATACCGGAAGGAACTTGACATCCCTTCATCCACCAAACGCAAAGCGTACTGACGGAATCTAAAATGCCGTGAGTTCTACATATAATCACGCCATCGGTGGACCGTAAGACGCTTCAAGCCGGACGGTTGATGTGTTCTCTCACTCGCTGATTTTGTTCAGGAGGTTTCCGTACGATGTTGACCTATCCCATCCGCTGGTTTTTTGTTTTTCTGTACAGGAGCTGGTTACACGTGGCACAACACCTGTTCCGATCGTCCGGTGCTGTTCTCGAGCTGGACATTTCCGGTGTAACCGAACAACCGATGCCCTTTTCATGGTGGAGTGATGGGGGAAACAGCCTGCTTACGTACCGGCGTCTTCTGAAACGGGCGGCCAGGGATCCGAACATTGAGGGGGTAATTCTTCGCATCCGTCAGCTCGACGACACGGGATTTGGGGTTCTTGAGGAGCTTCGGGAACAGGTTCGAAAATGTTCACGCTCGGGCAAATTCACGGTGGCTTCCCTGGATTCCGTCGGTACGAGGGCGTATTACCTGGCCAGTATCTGTGATCGGATTGTCATGAATCCGACGGCTGCGCTGGGTCCGCTCGGGCTGGACATGAAGCAGTCGTTTCTGAAGGGCACGCTGGACAAACTTGGCATCCGGTCACGGCTGGAGCGAATCGGTAAGTACAAGTCCGCGCCGGAGATGTTCAACCGGGAGGAAATGAGCCCGGAGCACGAGGAAATGGTCAACTGGTTGCTGGATGACCTGTACGAGGAGGTCGTGACGGAGGTGCACGCACGGCGAGGGCTGTCCCGGGAGACGGTTCGATCCCTGTTTAACGAAGGGTTCCTGACCGCATCGGAAGCACGGGATGGAGGGTTGGTGGACGACGTGGTACATCAGAACGACCTCGAGGAGTGGGTGCGCGAAAAGGCGGGGGCGTACAATCCGGTGCAGGCCGACGCCTACGCGGGACGTCGCCTGCCGGCGGAGGTATCCTACCGCTCTCCACGCCGAATTGCCGTTCTATATGCGGACGGACCGATTCATTCCGGGAACGGAAAAGTCCTGCCGAATCCGACGGTCGGTGACGAGACCATGCTCAACACCCTGCGGGACCTGCGTGAGTCCGATCAGTACGAGGGTATACTGTTCCGGGTGAACAGCCCCGGTGGATCCGCTGTTGCCTCCGACAAAATCGCCCGGGAAATACAAAGGACCCAGGAGGACGCCTCGATTCCGGTGGTGACAGGGATGGCGTCGGTGGCCGGTTCCGGGGGATATTACATTTCGGCGCTGTCCGACACGATTTATGCCAATCGAACCACCATTACCGGTTCAATCGGGGTTGTCATGGGGAAATTTACGATTGAGGAGCTTCAGGACCGGGTTGGATACCGTTCTCAGCACGTAACCCGCGGTGATCGGGCAGACATGAATTCCCCGGGCCGCGACTGGAAGTCGGAAGAACGCGAGAAAGTGGTTTCGCTGATGGAACATACATACGATCAGTTCGTGGACGTGGTGGAGGAGGGGCGGGACCAATCCCGGGATCGGATCGAGGACGTGGCACAGGGAAAAGTCTGGACGGGGCGGCAGGCGAGGGATCGCAAGCTGGTCGACCGGATAGGGGGGTTCGACGAAGCGCTAAGGCACCTGCGCTCCCGCGCCGGAATTTCGGACGATGTACCGATCCGGCTGGAACCGTACCCTGTGAACTATCTGAATCTTTTCGGTTCGGTGACGGGAATGGTTCTTCAGCGGGTGAAATCTATTCTGCTCCGTTGGGTCGCCCCCTGGTGAATTTGTTTTCGGGTTCGTTTCCATTAATATGGTTACGACATTTTTGGCTGTCTGCTCTGATGAGGTTTCCCGTACGGCCCGCTGTTCGGGTGGGTTCGCTGATTCGGTTTCGCAGTCTCCTGCGCATCGTTGCATGTTCCTGCCCGGCGGGATGTGATCGCATCCTCTTGAGGAAGAACTTCCGGGGGACATCAGAGATATCAAGTCAAATTTACCACGAAATACAGGATTTCTCTGGATTACACCGTAAAGACACATGAACGAACAGAAACCGCTTATGGCCACCGGCTCGATTGCTCTGGATACGCTGGAAACTCCGTTTGGGGAGAGTGACGATGTGCTTGGAGGTTCCGCATCTCACTTCTGTATTACCGCTTCCCACTTTATTCCCACGCAGATTGTTGGGGTAGTGGGAACGGATTTTCCCGACGAGCATCGAAGATTATTTGAGAATCGGGGCATCAACACGAGGTACCTGAATATAAAAGAGGGGAAGACGTTCAGCTGGCACGGCAGGTACACCGGGCCGATGGAGGAGGCGGAGACCCTCGAAATTCAGATGAACGTGCACGAAGATTTTGAGCCACCGTTTGGTTCGAACCCGCCGAACCCGGACATGCTGTTTCTCGGCAACATTTCACCTGAATTTCAGCTGGACGTGCTTGATAAGCTTGAGGCGGATCCTTCGATTGTTGCGGCGGACACGATGCGACTCTGGATCGAGACCGCACGGCAGCCCCTGACCCGGCTGCTCGAACGACTGGATTTGCTTT
>CAYXQY010000262.1:0-1736 GCA_964466525.1 uncultured Planctomycetia bacterium | reverse complement strand
GTATCGCGGATATTGCCTGGGCCTGCAACGGCCGACCGCCTATTTCCCCGACCACAAAGCCTATGACTGGCCGATTACCCGCCGGCATTTCCCCTGGTTTTACAACCGGGAGCACCTGACCCGGCTGCTCGATCGACTGGATTTGCTTTTTTTAAACTACGAGGAGGCACTTCTCCTTGCGGAGACGGAAAATACCCTCAACGCCGCTCGACGGATCCGGGAAATGGGGGTGGATACGGTGATTGTGAAGAAGGGGGAACACGGGGCCATTTCCGTATCCGGAGATGAGATCCAGGCGGTTCCCGGCTTCCCGCTGGAACAGGAACGGGATCCCACCGGGGCCGGTGATACGTTTGCGGGCGGCGTCATGTCCATCGTCAGACGTGAAAATGACATTTCGGCGGACACCATCCGAACCGGCATGATACTCGGGTCGATCTGTGGATCGTTCAACGTGGAACATTTTGGGCCCGAAGGCATGATTTCCCTCTCGGAGGATCAGTTCAGACAACGTCTTCACGAATATGCCACCATTTCCTCCATCAACCGACGGTTTATCGAACCGATTGAGAAACTGACATTTCGCACCTCCCCTCCGGAGGAGAAATAACCTATATCAGCGCGTGGATCCTGTTGATTCCAGTTGCTCTACCGTTTCGCATGAAGGTTATACCGGCTCGATTGATCCGGCGAACTTCGATTCCGGAAGAGGCCGTCGGAGGGTGAGGATGTGTACAGGTTCGTTGAGTTCTGCGTTTGGTGAGCCATACCACCTATCATCGACTGTGAAAGACCATCCGGTGTACCTCCCCATAATTTGTAAACCGGTTGATATTGGACTTTCACGGGTGTAGGGCTGATCGTTTCGAGCAGGTTCAGAGTTGGCCCTCCATAACATAAAAATTCAGAATTCTTTCCGGTTCCATTTAAGATTCCATGTCCCCATGAGTCGATAAGTATACATGTCGCTACAGGAATTACTGGAAATTGTTGATGGAGAAGACGGTGGTAGACAATACAGGAAAACGTTCTGGTGTCAGGAAAGGAGGTGGGGAACGAGGGCCGACGCCGGGGGCCGGTCGACTCACGGCACCCCGATTTCATAAAAAACGTAGGTTATCGGCGTGTTCGAGCATATCATTTTCTTCCGCAAATACGGACCAGCCCGCGGTCACAAGGAAATCCGGTTTCTTCCACGCGGCTGTATCGAACCGAACATTGGGGACGTCAGGCAATTTTTCGGGGAGGAAACACGAATGAGTCCGGCGAAACAAATTGTACAGAAAGGGAAGCATCTGGCAGGACGGGTTCGAGCGCTAAGGGAGTTAAACTGGGACGCGATTCTGACCACGACCTGCTGTTTGCTTTTTGGTCTGGTGGTGGTCCTGCTGCACAAGAAGATGTATGAAGTCATGATGCATCGGAAAGCGTATCAGCTGCGTTTCGACCGGTTTCAGGCCGCCACCTTTCCCGACTGGGCTCAGGGTCGGGTCAAGAAGGATATTCGCGATCAGTTGAAGAAGGGGCCGTCGCTGAGTGTGTACGATCCGAAGTTTCTCAAGAAATTAACCGGACGATACGAGCGCAGCCCGTGGGTTCGGAGGGTGCGTGACGTCGAACGGCGCGGGCTTCGGGATGTGCGGGTTACACTGGAACTGCGTCGTCCCGTGGCCGTGGTTCGGGATAAACACGGGCGAAAATACCTCGTGGACCGAAAAGGCGTTCGTTTACCGGGG
>CAYXQY010000261.1:0-4356 GCA_964466525.1 uncultured Planctomycetia bacterium | reverse complement strand
CGGTACCACGGCTCGCGTGGATAACGTGAAGGTAACCACCGTCAAACGAAATCAGGATCTCGCTGAGGAGGTGACCAAACTGAAGAAGCAGAGGGGGAAACGATTCGTTAATCGATTTGTGGTCCGCACGGCTTCACAGCCCCTGCCTCATCATGCGTTACCTCAGGGAAACATCGAGGTCGAGGATAGCAAAGGCGTGGAACCTGGACAGAAGGGATACGTAGCCGGTCGGTTCGCCCTGTTTCACGACCAGGACTGGATCCGTCTCAAAGGAAGCGGGTACTTCCGCATTCGCTGGGAAGTTGAGCACTGGGTCAACGCCGGACGCATGATTCTGCCCACAATGAAGGGAGACATCGTTCCCCTCGGCGAAAGGGACGGCTATAACACCGGTGGTGGAAAAAGTTATCCCATTGTGGGTCCGATCAACAAATATTACTACCTCAACGGCACATGCTACATTCAGGTTCACGAAGGGGCCGCATATAATCTTACGGTAACGCGCATGTCGTACCGAAACGTGATCGGATCACTTGAGAGGGTGTTTTGAACCCGCGGTTGGAAGGGGGGGCGACATCTCACCTCCTCAACAGTCGTGGTATGTATATGCGAATGGACGTTTGATGCGGCCTTCGATCCCAACCGGCATTACATTGAATCTGAAATTTTCCTACATGATACCGTCGGCTGCCGTCCCTGTAGTCGAGCGGCTTCGTTTACCATTCGATCAAGTGTAATCCAGATTGGTTCATCTCAATTGGTTTATCAAAAACCGTCTATCTTCGATACGTAACGAAAAGTTCTCCTGCGATTATTCCGGTTGATCACTTGTGTGAAAGTGATTGGAACGGAGGAGTTTGTCAATCATCCAATAGAGGGCGATCGACTTTTCCCCTGTTTCCCTGTCCGTTGTCCAGTCTTACGAGGTGGGCCCATCCGCTGTAACAGAAGTTCAAACGATTCATCGTATTTCCGTGGCCGACGGAAAGGAGAGACCTCGGACCCCCTTTTTTTATCGTCCACGGCAAAAGACACATCGGCCAGTCGCTCAGGAAAGTATCATCCCCAGTTCATGAATGTAAAAAAATAAGTCCCGTTCCCGCCTGATGATCAGGTTTTCGGTCTGCAGGTCTGAGGGGTCGCTCACATCAGGTCAAGTGCTTCGGAAACGTCCGACACACTGACGAGCGTCAGGTCCTCCGTCTTCGACTCGTCCGGTCGTTTTTGATCCGGAACAAGAAATCGGTCGAACCCCAGGCGTGCGATCTCGGAGATGCGAGAGGACAGGTGTTCCACATCCCGGATCTCCCCCGCCAACCCCACTTCACCGACGGCAGCTGTTCCGGGGGAGACAGGGCGGTCCCGAAAACTGGATGCAATCGCAAGGGCAATCGGAAGATCCGCCGCCGGTTCCGAAGTAGATACCCCGCCCGCCACGTTGACGTGCACGTCCTGTTCACCCAGTGACAGGCCGGCATGCTTTTTTAAGACGGCCAGAACCATCATCATTCGATCAAAATCCAGACCGGTGCATCGCCGTGCGGGATTCCCGTAAGCAGCAAAACTGGTAAGCGCCTGCAGTTCCAGGGTTAACGTGCGGTTTCCCACCCGTGTGGGAACCGAAACCCAGCCCGGGACGTCGTCCTCGTGTTGCTGGAGAAAATAACTGGAGGGATTATTTACCTGCTTTAACCCCTCGCCGGTCATTTTCAGCAATGCCACGGAGTTGGTTGAGCCAAACCGATTCTTCACGGAGCGGAGCATACGTGTTTTCTGATCTCCGTCTCCTTCGAAATAAAGCACCGTATCCACCATGTGTTCCATCGTTTTCGGGCCGGCAATATTGCCTTCTTTGGTCACGTGACCGACCACGAAAAGCGGAATGTCCCGCGATTTGGTGAGCGTTACAAGCTCGTTGGTGCACTCCCGGATTTGTACGACCGATCCCGTCGAGGAATCCACATTTTGTTTCCGGATTCGCTGGATTGAATCGATCACCACCACCGGAGGTCGTTTCTCTTCCAGTACCGTTCGAATACGTCCGACACGGCTTTCGCAGAGCAGTTCGACGCGGGCCGGGTCCACGTTCAGTCGTTTTGCTCTCATGGCCGTCTGTGACGCCGATTCTTCGGCACTTACATACAGGGCCGGTGCGTCGGAGGAAGCCAGTGTATGACAGATCTGTAACAGGAGCGTGGATTTTCCAATACCGGGCTCCCCGCCGATTAACGTGACCGCCCCCTGAACCACGCCTCCTCCGAAAAGTTGATCCAGTTCGTCGACGCCGATCTTACGTCGTTTCTTATGATGCTTCTCAATCTCACTGAGCCGGCGAGCAGAAGAGGAGGGTTCAGCAGATGGGTCCTCCCCCTCCGCGAGGTCCTCCGGGTCCCTCTCGGTCAGCGTGTCCCATTCACCGCAGTTTTCACACTTCCCGCCCCACGTTGCGGACACGTGACCGCATTGTTCACAGACGTATACGGCATCGGGCGTAGCCATGCGGCATCGAAACTGAATTCCTGGAAAATAAGTACGGAAAATCCAAATAAGGATGAACGGTTCCCCGGACGCCGTTTGAGAGCGACAATACGCTGATCAGGCGCTGTCTTCTTCCGTGTTCGGGTCGTTGTTCGCCTCCTCGTCTTCCGTCGAACTCTCCCCGGTCTCCTTCTCCGCGTCCTCCGATTCGGATGCGTCGTCACCGTACCCGGGAAATCCCATTTCCGCCTTTATTTTTCGTTCGATTTCGTCGGCAACTTCCGGATGTTCATCGAGATACTCCCGGGCGTTCTTTTTCCCCTGACCGAGTTTGGTATCACCGTATGAATACCATGACCCCGCCCGTTCGACGACCTCGTGTTCCTGACCGAGGGTAATCAGTTCCGCCGTGCGGGAGATCCCTTCGTTGTACATGATATCGAGTTCCGTCGCACGAAACGGTGGGGCGGTTTTATTTTTGACCACGCGGGCTTTGATGGAGTTTCCGATCATTTCGCCGTCGGAATCTTTGATTGAAGACCGTCGACGGAGGTCCACCCGCACGGAGGAGTAAAACTTCAGCGCGCGACCGCCGGAGGTCGTTTCCGGATTCCCGAACTGGACCCCCACTTTTTCTCGGATCTGATTCGTAAAAATGACGCTGGTGTTGGATTTGTTGATGGCCGACGTGAGCTTACGAAGGGCTTTGGACATCAGACGGGCCTGCAGGGCAACCTGATCATCGCCCATTTCTCCTTCAAGTTCCTTCCGGGGAACCAGGGCGGCAACCGAATCAATCACCACCAGGTCCACCGCGTTGGAACGGACCAGCGTCTCGCAGATTTCGAGGGCCTGTTCCCCGTAATCCGGCTGGGACAGCAGAAGGTTGTCCAGGTCGACGCCGAGCTTGCGTGCGTAGTTCGGATCGAGTGCGTGTTCGGCGTCAATGTATGCCGCCACGCCCTGATCCATCTGCTGAGCACAGGCCGCCGTTTGCATACAGATGGTGCTTTTCCCGGACGACTCCGGCCCGAAAATTTCGATCACCCGTCCCCGGGGAATCCCGGCGCCACCGAGGGCCCAGTCCAGGCCGATCGACCCGGTCGAGATCCCGTCGATATCCATGTTCTGGTCGTTACCGAGCACCATGATGGACCCCTTGCCGTGCTCGCGCTCAATACTTTTCATTGCCGCGCTGAGGGCCTCGCGCTTTCCGTCTTCAAGTTCGTCGCCTAACGTGACTGCCATATCTTGATACCTCCGAATGAAGATGTTGTGGTGCTTTTCCAGAACGGACGGTGATCGAACAGGCGGAATTCATGGTCGCCAGCCATTCAAGTTATTCAGTTGAAATTGTATGATGATGTAAATATGTAAATCAAGGGACCAGATATGGTATTCCTGATCTAAAAGGATATAATTCAGAAACCGGGAATTCTTGAACGTTGGGTCGAAAAGAGCATATTCTGTTTTCCCTTCCTTCAACCACCCGGGGAAACCGGCAGGTTACCGACGATGCACCTCTCCGGTCGGCTGAAGCTACCGGCTTCGACCCGTCGCAGGAAGTGTGGTCCGGAGCAGGAGATTCGGAGCCGTTTCAGGCCGCGGTGTGATCCGTGAGAACCGAATCGTCCAGGTGATTCATCTCCGAACGTCTCGCCGCTTCGGCCCCTATCTAGACCCTGTCCGAAAAAAGGGGGGGGGGCACTCAGTAAGATCTCAGCGGGTTCTCTGCAAGGAGTTCGACCGGCAAAAACCCCATCTAAAGCGGGTTTTTGGGGATCGAAGGACGCAGCAGAGCGCACGCTGAGACTTATTTTCGTAGAAAACGTCCGGTTTTTGCCGCATACCTGTGTTATTTCTCGTCGACAATGCACT
>CAYXQY010000260.1:0-4357 GCA_964466525.1 uncultured Planctomycetia bacterium | reverse complement strand
GAGCCCTGCTTTATATATATACCATTGCTGTCAGAAGCTAGACCTTTAGTAGAAGAAACCTTTTGATAAGTTTCACCATCACCATCAAAGGCTAAACCTTTAGTTGAGCTTGCTTTTAGATATATCTCAGAGCTATCTATACCAATACCAGTCGTTGAGCTAGCGACCAAATTACCGGTGGAAGAGTTCATTCTTATTGTGTCAACCCCATCATCACTAAACTCCCAAAAGTCCTTAGATTCATTATATCTCAAAGACTCTCCGTTTCTACTTATTATGTCTTTATCAGTATTAGTTGTATTGTCACCTATCTTTAAAGTATTAGAAGCAACAACCAAATTTTGGAAAGTTTTAGTTCCTGTTACAGTTTCATCAGTATCCTTATCAATCAAATTCTCAAAAACATAGTGAACGTTACTCATAACGACAGTACCACCGGCTCTGTGGTCTTTTTTATTGTCAGCCACAGATGATTCATCAGTTCCGCTAAAAGCCAAGCCACGAGTACAATTAGTAAAGTCGGTACTATTTACATTTGTACATTTAACAATTTCCTCTCTTGATGAACCGGGATCCAGTGTTAAAAAGACTTCACCGTCAATAGTAGAGGAAGTAATGGTATTACCATCAAAAGTTTCTAAAGATGAAACTGGTATAGTTGATTGGTTTTGAGTCATTGAAGCTCGAAGTGTGGTCTTATATCTAGTTACTACCGCTGCACCAATCTTATCTTTACCACCAAAGGTTTCTCGCATTCGCTTTTCAAGCAATTTGTTTTGCTCAGCTGTGCCTTTATAGTTAAATATACCTAACTCAGCAGCTACCTCAGCTCTCTCTTCAACAGGTGGTAAATCTTCTCCTCGTTCATTGTAATATTGCCAAAGTGATGCATCCACAAATTGAAAAGATCCGAATACAGTCAGAAGTGATATAATAAATATTGTAAAACTTCTTTTTAGATTCATGTTATTTTTTTATTAAAACATACCGCCTATCTTACCCTCTTCATCAGTAGATAGATTTTTAATTAGATAACCTACGCCTGAAATTAGACCTGCGTTTAATATATTCATTAACTGATCTTGTCCAATGTCAAGCCCTTTTGATTTTAATAACTGCTGTAAAGTTGCCAGCATAGAAACTAGAACTGCAACAACTAGACCTTTAAGAAAGTCCTTTTTGCCTAGTTTCCATAATGGCTTTAGTTCGTTGTTCATAATATTTTATTAGTTATTAACAGAAATTGACTCTCCTTCAGGCACCTTATCCAATTTATCTTGGCTTATATTCTGCCACCCTTTACCTTTTGATTTCTTCACAAATGCTTCCCAGCTGGAATAGTGCCTCTTTTTACCACTTTCTATTCTATAAATCTTTTCACCACCGTGTGCTCTTACATTCATTTTATCATATTTAGATACTACTTTCCCAATATCTATGTCAATATCCTTCATCACCCAGCCGCCAAATATATTCAGCTGTTCTCTCAAATGCTTTTTAGTCAAATAAAACTTTCCATCATCTCCATAATCCTCGCCATAGCTATTTTGGCAAATAAATACATCTCTGCCTCTATAGTTTCTATCATAACCTACAATTAAGACCGCATGCGCCCCTACACGATAGCCCTGATTAGGATTAAGTATCCAAGGGTTTTTAAGCCCACCTGACATATTGAAGGCAGTCCTCCAGTAAAAGGCGGTTTGGACTACATCACCTTTATCAAGGGCTTCATAAATCTCATCAACATTTTCAACTCTCCAGTAAGTTTTACTTTTATTTTCACTAGCAAGTTGTTTTTGCCTATCGTCAAGGTTAACTTCTGAAAAATTACGCCAACTACTACGATTACCTTCTTCAATCAAACCGTAGGGCAGTGCTCCAAACTTTTGAATTGCTTTTTGGCCTGCTCTAAGTGTAGACCAGCCGTTGCCAGAAATGTATCCCTGGTCTTTTGCCCAGTTAACAACTGACCTAACAGATAACTTTTCATTTTCCTGTCTTTCTTTTTGAACTGTGCAGCTCTCAAAGACACAGGTGTTAAATGGATACTGGTCTCGAACAGAAATTGTATCCAATAGTTTTCTATCGTGTTTAGGTTCGTAATCTCCATAACCCAAAAAACCAACCTTAAAATCCCTCTCATCCTTTGGGTCCGGTTTTAATACACCAACTCCTTTATCGGATAAAAATTTTGAACGTATTTTGTCTATGAAAAACATACTATAGTAATTTAGTATCTGGGAATTTATCCCTTAATTTATCTGCCTTATTTTTAGAAATCTCTTCTCCTTTATAATAATAAGTCTTTGGTGCCGCCCAAGATCCAGCTCTATAAATTACCGTATCATCCATTAAATGCTTTAGTGGATCAACTCGTTTCCATTCTCCATCCGTTTTTATTTCCAATGTAATGTGAACATGTGGACCTGTAGAAAAACCTGAGTTGCCGGCTATTGATACAACTTCTCCTCTACTTGCATACATATCAGTAACTTTTGTTTTTACCCAGCCCATAAATGTAGCGATTCTATCCCAAGGTGTTTCAATGTGTGCATAACTTACTCTATAATCTCCACTTGGATGTGTAATAGTTACAGCCCAACCGTACTTTTCTTTGTTTTTTCTCAGTTTATAGTCAATCTTACCTTCAATAGCTGCTAACAAAGGTATTCTGCCATTTGCCTCATATTTATTCCTTTCAACTCTCTCAAAGCCATAATCTCCATCAGCTTTAGGAAACTTACCTTCAGTCCAGTCTAGTTTATTTGCTTGGGTGCATTTATAAGCACCAACTGTTCTAAGGTCTAAGCCGGTGTGGCCTTTGTCCGTATAGCAAAAGTCATCAAAACACCGCCCAGCATTCTCTCCAAATCTTTGGTTGATATAAACCAAGTTACCATACTCTCTGTATTCTCTTGGAATTGGACAACGAAGGTTCATATTATTTCTCTATTTTATTAATTAAATCATCTCTCTTATCCTTAAACTCCTGCACCTCATCTACTCTATCTTTTTTTGGTCTTGACTGCACCTCATCTACTCTATCTTTTTTTGGTCTTGACTGCACCTCATCTACTCTATCTTTTTTTGGTCTTGACTGCACATCTGAAATCTTATCTCTTATCTCATTGTCAGGTAAATTCTCTAACTTATCATTCATCTTAACCACGTAATCTTGAAAACAACTTACATCCCTCAAATTCACTGTTCCCATCTTACTCCAAAGTTCAACTAAATCATTAAATTCATCAGTAGTTATTTTATTGCTTAGCTCTGGACACTCATTTGCTCCCACTTGTTTTACTTTTTCCTTCTTAATTTCATTAATCCAAACAATTGAACCAAAAGTAACTACTGCTATAGTAATTATAATTGTGTATATGTCTCTATTTTTCATCTTGAGTTTCATTAAGTATTTCTTCAAGCGTGCCGTGGATATTGTCGTTCTGCTCTATCATTTCTTTGTTCTGCTTAACAGCTTTTTCTGTACTGTCTTCAATATGTTTTATATGGTTTTTCAACAACTCTTCCGTATTGCTTTTGGCTTCTTCTAGATAAGTTATAACCCTATATCCGAAATATCCCAGAACAATAGTTGCGACCCCACCTACTATTTTATTGCCAAATTGTTCTATGAATTGGATTAAATCCATATTTACCAATCTTACTCAACTGTGTATTAGAAGACCTCCCAGTCATCATTTGAGCTGTTGTAAATTAAGGTTGTGGCGTCGTTGTCGTTTGACAAAGTCAAATCTGCTGAATCTTCAATAGTTGTGCTGTCAGGTGTTTTTACAACTACATTATTACCTCCGTTTCTTTTAATATTTACCTTCTTACCATCAACTTCCTCTGAATTTACTAATTCAAAGTCAACTGCACCACCAGAGCTATCAACTGAATAGTAACTTTTTCCTGTTGAGGATACTTTTGTTGAGCTTGTGTTTGTGTGAGAGTAGTTAATGTTCTGAGTGCCATCTGCTACTGTGAAGATGTTGTTATTATTTGTGTTCTTAAATTGAAATTGGCTATTATTGATGTACTCCATCCTGAAATCTGATTCAGAACCAAACAATAATTGATTGCCATCAGGTACAATGGGTTTAGTAATTATAAATGATTTTTTACTACTATCTACCTCAAATAATTTCTGCCCATTATCATTTACAAATTGAAGTCTGTCAGGAAGTGGGTTTTCCACAAAAGAAAACGTGCCACCGTTTGAAACCGTCATATCCATTAAATGGTCATCAACTGCTGAACTTTCTAGTGCTAGCTTCTTACCAGAATTTACTTTTATATCTCCGTAATAAGTTGAAGTTAGTCCCCCATCTGCTACTGTGAAGATGTTGTT
>CAYXQY010000259.1:0-4396 GCA_964466525.1 uncultured Planctomycetia bacterium | reverse complement strand
TCATGCCTGTGAAAAATTCCATGTTCCTGATCCACAGACAAGAATGTCTGTGTTACACTACTCACACAACCACCTTGACCGATGCCCCCCGGTTTTTTGACCACGTACCCCTCGATTAAAAAAAGTCCGGGCTCAAAGTGTATGGGGTAAAAGATTCATGTGGAAGGAATCGTTATTTCTGAATACGAATGCATGTATTCTCTCCTTTCGAATACGCCACTGATCTTAGATCATTTCGATTTTTTACACCGAGCCCCGAACGTGAGAGAGGGGCCAGATAAAAAAATTGATTTCCGTCATCCTTTTCACCCCCTCTGTGACCTTCGGGGCTCCGTTAGTTTGGTCGTTGGGGCCCTGTTCTTTTCCTCATTTCGGTGCGGGGTTCGTTAAATTTTCGGCGTCTGGCAGAAACGGGATCATACCGGTGATCTCCAGGTCAAACATGCAGAAATCGAAGGCTTCTATAGTTGTTCGCAAGGACATGGAACATTTCGATCCCGGTCTACCACGGATTTTTGACCTCTTACAACAAAATAGAACGTTCTCCCAAGCCTTTAGAAGTGTCGAAGAAGACATGCCATGCCGTCCGCCGGAAATGCGTGGTCGGACAGAGGGGACAAACAGGGTGAGCGATGGGTTTTAGTACCCGTGCCGCGCCGGGGATCAACCTCGTTTGCATGGCGGGAACGATGGATTGCCCGCCAGTGCAGAATCGTCGGCCCGGAAACACTCGGAAGTTTTTTCTTACATGGTAATGGTGACGAATTTTACGTAAGATACGTTCCTTGCTTATCCGGATTGTAAGGAGCCAATATCGTCAGCGATGTCCTGTGTTCGTTTTGAATTTAGGGATTACATGCTTTGATAGGAAAGGTCTCACAGGGGCAGGGATTCCAGGCTCCGGGGAAAAAGGTCTCCGGAGAGGTCAGGTATACGATCCGCCGGCGACGTTTCGGGGACGTAGATTTTCGTCTGGGTGGGAGACCGAACCATGGTCACAACACTTGACGATCGTGAAAGAAAACCGTATAATTCTTTGTTCAAACATTAGTAAAATACTCAGGATTACCCGTTCAATCGACGGATTTCCCTTCATCCCCCGGCTGGTGTAAATTACTTCCTTCATTTTTTGATTTCACCCGTTGACGTAGAGGAGTTATGACCGTTCAGCAGCAGGACGAAGAAACCGGAGAACTCACGGAAGAAGATGTGCTGGAAGCATTAAGCAACGTGCAGGACCCGGATCTCAACAAGGACATCGTCTCTCTCGGATTCGTGGATGACCTCCGGATCTGTGACGGACAGGTCGCCTTTACGATCAACCTTACCACACCGGCCTGTCCGGTCAAGGACAAGATGGAAAATGAAGCCCGGGAATTTGTGAAGGCCGTTCCGGGTGTGGAGCGTGTCAATATTGAAATGTCCTCGGATACACAGGGACGTGCGCCGGACGGGGGCGGGCCCGCCGCCGCATCGGAGGCCGGGCAGGAAGAAGAGTTCGACGCCCTCAGCGACGTCAAAAACATCGTGGCGGTTGCAAGCGGCAAAGGGGGCGTCGGAAAATCCACGGTGGCGGCGAATATCGCACTGTCCCTGGCACGGGACGGGGCGTCCGTCGGCCTGATGGACGCGGACCTGTACGGGCCGAGCATTCCCACCATGTTTGGCATTGAAGACGCAAAACCCTCCGCGACGGAGGACAAGAAGATTGTTCCCATTAAAAAACACGGCATTCATACAATCTCGATCGGCCTTTTGCAGCAGGAGGAAGAGGATGCCCCGACCATCTGGCGCGGACCGATCGCCACCAACATGATCAAGCAGTTCCTCAGCGGCGTGGTCTGGGGTGAACTGGATTACCTGATTATCGATCTTCCCCCGGGCACGGGCGATATTCAGTTGACCCTCACCCAGACCGCCCCCCTCACCGGCGGGGTCATTACCACCACCCCGCAAAACGTCAGTCTGATTGACGCCCGGAAGGGACTGAAGATGTTTCAGAAAGTGAACGTCCCCATCCTGGGCATCGTGGAGAACATGAGTAAATTCGTCTGCCCGAACTGCGAGGAAGTGCATCACATCTTTCGTAAAGGAGGGGGCTCCCGCACCGCCGAGGAGTTCGACGTCGAGTTGCTCGGTGAAATTCCGATCGACTCAACGATTGCGGAGGGCATGGACGAAGGCCGTCCGTTCCTCGTGGAAAACCCGGATTCGAACGCGGCGAAGTCGTTTATTGACGTGGGCCGGAACGTCGCCGCCCGCCTGAGCACCCTGCACCTCGCCGACGAACAGGAGGACCGGACGGCGGACTCCTTTACCATCGAATGGAGTGAATGAATAGCCGTTTCCCTGTCGGTTTCGAACGACACCCCGATCCATTCGTCAGCGTGATCCCCTGTTGAGAAGGTTGAACAATCCCTGCTTACCCCGTACGATTACGATTGTGGGAACAGGGAGGCGGGATTTCGCAGGTCTTTCTCAGCGTATTGCCGAGAAGAGCAGGTCGGTTATTTTTGAAATACAGAAAAACTTTCTTACAATACGTTTCTCGAAATTGATGAATGCAATTACAGGGGAGCCTGACGTGTACACACAAACACAGGAGACCACCGGAACGGAACGGTTGTTGGTCAGGAGCGGTACGCTGCTTCTTGGGATGCTGATTTCGATGGGTTTTCTCGTTGCTTCACAGACCGGTGTGTGGGCACAGGCGGGCCTGCCGGAGAATATACCGGACCGGCTCCTCCAGGAGATTCGGAACGAAAACTTCACGAAGGCAGCGTCCGAGCTGGAGAGCTACATCGACGAACAGTCGAGCAGTCCCGCCGCCTGGTACCTGCTCGGGTACGTTCGAAATCGCCTGTCCATCCACGAGGAGGCACATGACGCGCTGAGCGTGGCACAGCGGCAGATGAGCCGGACGCCGGATGTCTTGCATCGAGAACTCGGTTATGCGCTGGCCGGACAGGGCCAGTGGGCCGGGGCTCTCGAAAATTTTCGACGGGTCAGCGACCTGACGCCGCGGGCACGGTTGAAAAAAGGCCAGAGCCAGCTCGAACTGAAGCAGTACGAAGAAGCCCTTTCCACCCTCGAACCCCTGATCGCGAACAGGGGGGAGACGGCAATTCGTGCTCGATTACTCCGGGCACGGGCATATTCCGGGCTGGTCCGACGTGATCAGGCTGCTCGCTCGGAGGCCATTGAGGGATTACGGATGTCGGGTGCCGATCGGCTTCACCTTTCCCTTCGAAACCTGCTTGGCGTTCTCAATGTGTTCGATCCGGCCCTGTCCCGGCAGTACCTCGACCTGTTCACACGGGAGACCGTCGACTGGCGTCGCGGTCAATTTATCCGGCGGTTCGAGCACGAAAAGTTCCGCGATGCCATCCAGCAGCTGGCGAGCGGGCGGAGCGCGGCCGAAGGAGAAGATGCCGTAACCATGATCAACCGGATCCGGGACGAAGCGTCGGGCGAAGCAAAGAAAAAACTGACAAAATTGAGTAACTTTATCCAGCGGGTGGGGGACCTCTCCCTTCCGAGCGCCCAGAAACGAACCCTGGTTCAGTTGACCCTCAATCCGATCCTGTCCGGCACCGGCATCACCATCGGTGGCCAGAGAAAGGAACAGGCGAAACCGTCCGAGAACCCCAATGCCACCGGCACCTCGTCCGACCAGGGCTGAACACGGCGATGGACGTAAAGATGGACGTAATAAATGGCACAGTTTGGAAAAATGTTCTCCGGCCGACCTGATCGGTCTGATCAGTGGTCCGTCGGATGTCATTCCCGATGTTGAACCGGCAGAGGTTCTTTTCTGTTTATAAAAAAGGCCCGTATGATTCTCTCCGAGCCTCCGTTCGATTCCCGCTTTTTTGTGTAGAATAGCCAGGTAAGGCAGCTCCGGTCGTGCGGTCTCGGCCCGACGACGACACCGTTCCCCATCAAAGCAATGCTCGACGGCCTCCGCAGGCAATTCCTTCTTCACCCGGGAAACCCCCCGCTACACCGTTCCTTCCCACACGTTTCATTATCCCAGGGCGTCCATAGGAAAAGGAGCGCCGGCATCCCTGCCGGAAAATAACAGTTGTAACATTCCTTTCGGAACGATTAGGTGAGCAACGACAATCAAGGAGCAAACCTCCATGCCGTCCGCCGGAGGCCAAATATTTTTCTCCTCATTTTTTCAGGACGATCCGGCTTCTCTGGAGCCGTTCAGGTTGTAGTCATCGCCTTCGGTCGACGGACGTCCACCTCTTTTAATTTGGTGGAGGGGCAAAAGACCCGCTCTATTCCGTGCCCGTGCCGGAAAGACGTTTCGCTTCGTGTTTGCAATAGATCACTTCGGATGTTACCAATGTTAATGGTTGCTGACGTACAGAGCTGAATAAACGACCGA
>CAYXQY010000258.1:1996-4471 GCA_964466525.1 uncultured Planctomycetia bacterium | reverse complement strand
CGCCGTAGCTGGTGACGTTGTCAAAGAACAGCGTCCGTTCATCCGCTTCTCCATTTTTCGGTCCGGGATCCTGGGCATAAACCCCGAACCAGGGATCCATGTATTCTCCCTCGACCAACCGATCATCTTCCGTAAAGTCCTCCTCCGTGGCGTAACCGCACGTGACCCGTACGCCCGACCGGTCAATCACCTTTTCGCCCCCGTACCAGAGCCTGTACGTTCCATTCCCGGCGAGCGACGGTTTGACCTGTAAAATCACCTCGTTCCACTCCCCTCGCGGTAGTTCCTCGGACATTCTTGCACTGGGTCCCCCGTGATTCATCACTTTTAAACGATTGTTCATGATCTTGAGCGCGAGCATCATGGGGCCGACGCCTTTGTGCCAGATCTGACTGATGACCGTATCACGGTCGTCGGGGAAGCGAGGAGCATCCGGATCGTCCGGATCCGCTTCAGGGACGTATAAATCGAAGCTCCACCACAGCTCGTCACGGGCTTTGCTGAAACCACGGATTTCGAAATGAGCGTCGCCGGCCTCGGCGGTCCAGTAACACTTCAGGGCCGTGTCATGGCCGGCGTGTTCCGTTACGCTGGCTTTCGCGCCGTTCGGGGACGCGTCAAACCACGGGTACACGGCATAGGGATAGATGGTGCCGTCCTCGAATCCCGCTCGCGAAAAGTTGCTGCTTTTGAAATCCCAGAAAAAATCATCGTCGAACGTATTCGATGCGGGAACGGCACCGGTCACCTTGGCCGACCCTTTCTCTATGTTGAACTCAACGAATTGCGCGGACACCGGTGCGACCGTCACGAGGAGAAGCACCGCTGCGATACAGAATATATTCCTGTTCGTAATTACGTTTCCTGGAGGACACATCCGATTTACTCAGTGTAAAAGACCCTAATTCCCGAAGGATATACACGTATAACCCCTCAATTTGGTCCATGTCAAATTATCTGAATGCAGCTTACAACCGCATCCGCTGTTCATTCTGGGTTCCCGCCGGGTTCTGTCTTTTCATCTGTCACTCAATTCGACCCGCCGAAAACGAAAGTTTCAATCACCGCTCAATCTCGGGCGTGTGACGGAGGTGCGCGGGCGTCGACGAATCCAGATGGAACACTTTGCGGAAAACGTTCCCTGAATCAACATAGAGGGCGTCCGCTCGGGAAAAGAATAGGAGATTCACGGGGGAATGCCCTCCGGTTATCGGGTTTGTCCGGGTCTGAATGCGTCAGGACGTCGCGATGGTCAGGAGGTGTTTTCGGTCAGGATGACCTGATAATTCGACGGACTGACCCCGTTATTTGCGCCGAGAACGACGTCGCCCGAGTCGAATTTCTTTCCGTACAGGTGAAAGGTAACGTCGGTGGTGTCAAGCGACATCTCCGTTTTTTCAAATCCGGCCTCCTTCATCCAGTTGGGCACCTCGTCCGCTCGCTTATCCAGGGCGACATATACCGTAACCGACTTGTTGACGGTGAATCGCAGGTGCTCGTCCGTTTTCACGTCCGCATCGTCGTTTGCCGTCTGAATGTACGTTGAACCGCGGAGTTCGTCCGGCACCCGTTTGTAGGTATAATCACGGTCGATATAGAGGCGTTCTTCGGAGGATAGTCTTCCATATCGGATTTGATACGCCTTTCCGTTTGATACCTTCAGGGGTTTCACGCTCAGTTGCCCCCAGGTGTCGTCGGAACCCGATGCCTCAACTACCGGTCCCACGCGTTTCCCATCCACGAAAAGGGCGACCCGAAGTTTTGTGTCCTGATCAATCTCAATCGGTCCCTGATACACCGGACTCTCCGCGGTCAGGTCGTTATTTCTGGCATAACGGATATGCAACCCCTCCCCCTGCGGACCGGTAATCCTCACGTTCAACGTTCCACCATCAGGTTCATTGATTGGCTTCATTGAAATACGACAGTTCTTCTTCACCTTTTCGAGAACAATATCGCGGACGTCGCGAAATCCATCCGGTCCGGTCATCGCGAGATGTCGACAGGCCGCTTCCGGCGTGTCGTTCAGTGCAAAAAGCACCCCACCCTGTACATTGATCGAGTCTGATTTTTTGAGCAGGGCGATCAACTGTTTCCTTGAACCGAGCCCTCTGAGCGCTTTCCACTGGGCGTAATACACGGTTGAATCCGTCTCCTGACTCATCGCCGTGGCGAGTGGTTTCAGGTGTTCCGCCCCCCCGACGTCGTCGAGGTTCAGCGCAGCCGCCATCCGCACCCGCGGCTCCGGGTCCGCAAGTTGCCCGGCCACGACATCCGCCGCCTGCGTCACGCCGCGATCCCCGAGAACGCGAACGGCCTGAATACGAATGTTCTGCCCGGCGATACCGTTTCCCCTCGCCCATTTGCTGAACCGTTCCACGTCCGGACCGATTCGACCCAGTGCCCACACCGCGTAGGTTTCTCCCATGGTGGTAAGGTCCCCGCTTCGGAGGGCCTTCAGCAGGGGTTGTCGGG
>CAYXQY010000258.1:0-1986 GCA_964466525.1 uncultured Planctomycetia bacterium | reverse complement strand
ACGAACCAGTTCCAGTTGCGCGTCCGTCCGCCACGTGCGAACCTGGTGTCCCAGGTCGGCAATCAGTTCGTTGAACGTCCAGTTCTCGTACGGCTTCTTTCGTTTCTCCGTGAACCACTCCTCGCGCGAGGTCAGCGGCCGTTCGCTGTGTCGAATGCGAAACACGCGCCCCCAGTGGACCTTGTCTCGTTTATCCTCGTCCCCGCTGGGCGCCCAGTACGAACCGTATTTGACGCCCCATCCACCCACGAACAGTGCACCGCTCGGCCCCACTTCAAGATCGGTCGGACGAAACAGCGGTTTTCCTTTCTCTGCCCCGTAACCCAGGTCGCCTCCTGCACTCTTCCCCCCGTCCGCAAAAATCTCCGACATGCCGTTGCGCGCTTTCATCAGAGCGCCGTCCCAATCGGGACGAAACGTAAAAATTTTGTTCCGGGTCCAGTCGTTAACGAAGAAAATATTTCGGTACGTTCCAGGAAAATGTCGGTGGTGGTAATATTTCATGCCCACAAGCGAGCCGGAGCCCCAGTTATGCTTGTCGGACGCGGGGGCGACCCGCGGGTCCTCGCCCATCCAGTCGAAACTCACCGCAGGGTGTTTCATGCCGAAATACGCTCCTTCGAACGGCATGATCATGCGATCTCCCATTCCACCGGGGTCCTGATCGTTGCCCAGCCAGTTAAAGCCCGAATCGAACGTCCAGCCCCAGGGGTTGCGCATGCCCCGTGCAAAAATCTCCAGGTTCTTCCCGTCCGGGTCCATCCGCAGATACCCCCCTTCTTCGCTGGGCCATTTCCCGATGTGGTCCCGTTCGTACGTTTCCGGCGTGTATTCTTCGTTAATCGGCTGATCCACCGGATCGTCGGTCTCCACGTTGTGCAGTTCACGAAACGCCTCCGGCGCTCCTTTCTGCACCCGGCTGTTCCCCTGACTCATATACAGCCGCCCGTCCGGCGCCCAGACCAGACCGTGCAGCGCGTGCCGCAGGTGTCCCAGATGCGTGAGTACCCTGACGTATTTATCCGCCTTCAGGTCCCCGTCCGTGTCGCGAACGTAGGTCAAATCCGGCGCATTCGCCACCCACAGCGCCCCGTCGCGCCATGCAAGACCCTGTATGGAGTTCAGTCCGGTGGCGAACTCCCGGACCCGTTCCGCTTTTCCATCCTGGTCCCTGTCGACGAGGACCCAGATTGAATCCCCGGGCGTGTCCGGTTCCGGTACCCGGTACTGCGGTCCGCCCCCGGCGTAAATTCGTCCCTGTTTGCCGACCGCGAGGGCGGAAATATGAAACAGGTCCGGCTCCCGGGCCATAATGCTCGCTTCGAACCCCTCCACCAGCTCGGGCAGTGCGTCCGGGTCGAATTTCACCTCCTCCGGATCTTTCGTTTCGACCTCCTGTCCCGGCGCGAGCCCGGGCATCGACAACAACAGCGGAAGCAGAAACAGTAGAAGCGAGGAACCGATGCATCGCGGCAGGCATGAATCCTTACTCAAATCGATGGCACCTATCATGACAAAATTTTGAGGATGGGATGGAAAGAAAAAGAGCAAGGCTTCGCCCAATTCGTTTACGTTCAAACAAGTATTACAATTGTATCCGTGGAAAATAGTGTATTCAATCTGAACCTGCAGTGTCGTCTCCGTGAAACCTGAACCCACACTGAACTGATAAATCCCCGTCGGGACCCGTTAAGATTGCACAGGCGATCACGCGAACATCAATGTTCGTGCCCTTCGTGTTTCTCGTGAGATTTCACCTCCCCATTCAGGATCCCAACTCATGATCAGGTTTGTATTTATCCCTCCATATTTCGGAAAATAAACCACCCACCGCAGCAAAACCGGTGACAGACATCAAAGCCCCAAACTTATCTCAATAAACATGAAAGAACAAACTCGAAACTCCGTGCTGTGCCTTCTCCTCCTGATCCTCAGCTGCGACGCGCCCACGAACAACCACTCCAACGAACAGGAGACAAGTGAAGC
>CAYXQY010000257.1:0-4474 GCA_964466525.1 uncultured Planctomycetia bacterium | reverse complement strand
CAGCCCGTGACCGGAAAACTGAACCGAACGGTCTTGAGACCGGTAATCAAGTGTCAATCCGGCCGTTTTCGTTCGTTGCCAGTCCTCTATATTATCCGAATCGTTGAAAGGGTACTTCACAAAGATTTTGCCTCGTTCCGCACCGAGTTCGACCTCTCCGTTGAGCAATTTTTCAAACACCGGAAGATTCTGTTTTACCGATAGTTTGTTGTTTCGAGAAGCGCGTTCAGCAATAACATCTGATTGACGGTAAGAGATGTCTTTTTTCATGTTTTGCATTGCAGTTTCCTGACGCTTGACCACCCCGGTGTCCCGGTAAAAGGACAAACTGGATATAATCCGAAGAACGGCCAGATCCATTTCTTCGGCATTGGCCACTTTAAGTGATTCCACCAATTCGGCGGCCCGACGCTCATGGGGTGACATCGACTGGCGTTTGATCTGATCAAGGTAGTAGTCCGCTCTTCCTACCCCGTTGTCCGATGCCTGTTTCAACCACAGTCCGGCGAGTTCAAGGTCGCTTCCGTAATAAGAAGCAAGTGCAAATGCCATCGATTTCTCAGTTATGGATCCGGAGTTCTGCCAGTTAGCAAGCGCGACACGTTTACGAACGGGATACCGCGCTATCGACCGTTCACTGACACCATCCTCCGTTTTAATTTGCAGGGTGGTACTATTGAAATCTTGAAGCGTTGCCTTGCTGTTCGTGTTTTCTATTAATTTCTCAACAGAACGATCAGAAGAGGACATTTTCTGGAGCCTGCCTTTCAGTAAGCCCCGATATTTCTTGAGGTATCGCACATCCTCCTGATATAACTCCACTTTAGATTTCACCGAACCAATCGAAATACGATTCCTGTAGGTGGAAAGTAAATCCAGCGCCTTCTGATCCGATACCTCAAAGATACTTTTTCTCGACAAGGAATAAATCTGTTTGAACTTCCGTTTGAATTCACGATAAAGCTTTTGAGCTTCCTCTACTCGTTTTCGCTCCCAGATACTCTTTTCACGAAGATAATCGGACGTAAGGGAATCTAAATCATCCACGAAGTCAACATACAGAGGATTCTGTTGTATCTCCCGCAACTTCTCATACTGGTCTTCCGCGTTTGAGAATGACCGGTTATTGATCCGATCACCAAGCGTCTGCTTCCATTTATCTATCCGTTGATTGATCTTTTCCCGGAGTGTCGTTGTTCGCTTATCAATGTCATCCCACGTATCCGTGTTCCGGAAGATCTCGGGAAAATCCGTTAATTTTTGATAGGTTCGTCCCATTTGTTCGATGTTTTGGTCTTCCGGAGCACGTTCAGCAACCGATTCTTCGTAAAACTTCCTTGCCTCTGAAGATAAAAATTGCTTTCGGAGCTCCGTTAGTTTCGTGTCTAACTCGTCGTGCTCGATGACCTCTTTTAGACCATCAATTTCGGACATAAGTTCTCGAATATCCGAGATGCCCCCCTCAAAGCTGGAAACGCGTCCCTTCAAGTTCTGATATCGGGTCCTCCATTTATCTACCTGTGACGGCTTGTTCGTTTCCTGGGGCTCCTCATCGGCATCGGACGTGTCCTTTTCTTTCGAAATTGATTCTTCCCCTGATTCCTTCGACTGATCCTCTGTATCAGGGTCAGTCGTGGTGGTTTCCGTACCGGTCGAACGGTCCTGGAGTTCAGAAGATTGATCCGCGGTCCTGCTGGAGTTTTGTTCGGTGGAAGGGGGCTTCTCCTCAATCGGAGGTTGAATGCCCGATCCGGACGAGACGTAAAAATAGGTTGAAACGACAAGAAAGCTCAGGAGCAGGACGGTCACCGTCTGCCACCGGGGATCCCATAGAAGTTTATTAAAGAGATACTCTTTGAACGTGAGCGCCTGATCCCTGGATACTTTCGTTTTTTTTGGTCCGGGCTTCTCCCGGGTCTTCACCGTAACGTGAACGGGCTCATTTCCTTGATCGATCTCCAACAGATCTTCGATGATCTCGTCGGGCGATTGATATCTGTTCTCCCGGTCCGGCACCATCATCTTCGTAATAATCTTATTCAATTGCGGACTTAACCAGGAGTTTCTGGTTCGGGGGGGAACAACCGGTTTAAAGGTGTCCGTTTTCTCGTGGTCGTCAGGCTGAATTTCGAACTGTGGAACCTCTCCGATGACGGCCCAGTACAAACATGCTCCGAGCGCGTAGATATCCGAACGAATATCCGGCTCCTCTCCGGTACACTGTTCAGGAGAGAGGAATGGATAATCCGACGGCTTGATTCCGTTGTCTGCAAATATGTTATGCAGCTGGTTTGATGTCCGGACGAGGTCAAACCTACTCAGTTTAGCAATGCCTTCTTCGTCAACCAAAATATGTTCAGGCCTGATATTACGATGGTTCAATCCGTGCTCCGACGCATGCTGAATAGCCCGGGCCATCTGAAGGCCGATATCGATTGTTTCATCTTCGGAGAGGGCTCCGTCTTCAGTGACGATTTGCTCGAGGGACCGTCCCTCCACGTATTCCAGTACAAAATAATACAGTTCATTTTCCTCCCCGACGTCGATTCCCTGAATAATGCCCTGATGATTTATCCCTGACAGCGTGCGTGCTTTCCGGTGGAATTGATCAATTACTTCATTTTTCTGAATGGCATCCGCAAACAGCACCTTAATGTGTACCGGCCGGTCGAGACTCACCTGATACGCTTTAAATAGAGCCCCGTTAAATCCTTCATGAAGTATGTCCTCAATCTGATATCCTGAGATCTTATTCCCACCGATCACACTGTGGATTATACGCTCTATATTTTTGGCTTGCCTGTCGGAAATATATTCTTTTCGAACCAGCAATTCTTGAATTGAGGCAGCAGTTTGATCCGTTCCGGATCGATCGATCCGTTCTCGTATACACTCCAACAGTTGACGATGATCAATATACCCTTTTCCAAGAGCAATTTTACCAAACAGAATACCTTTTAACGGATCAACCATGTTTCTGATGTCGATTCAGTGCGCTGTCAAGATTGAAATTATTGATTCGAACTGGAGCGCTCAAGACGGTGCTACCCAATTTCGTTCCTCCGGGGCCTGCGGGAATGAGAAACACCACAGTTCGAAATAGGGATATACGGTAACTGGTCAAAAATCCGTGAGAGAGGTAAGATGATTTGTCTGAATACGAAAGTATGGATGATTTCGTTCCCAGTATGCCACGGATTTTTTACCAGTTACGATACACGAAATGAATATTACGAACATTAGACGTTCACTCCGAAGATAATATATTCTGAGCGGACATGATCCATTTGCCGTAAACATTTTAACACATGTGTACAAGGAAACTGCCCGGAGGCTCCTCTGTTGTATTTACTTTCAGGCGCTGGCAGCATTCCGAGTATTAACAGGAACACTCAGATCGGATGTTCTTGAAAGTCAGGTTAAACTGATCGAAGTAAACTAATATGTTACGATTACAATATAACTAACAGGGGCATCATATGTTCATAAATATGTGAGTTCCAACTCACATGTTTATTTCTCAATGAACCGTTCCGCTATTTGTACTGTATTCAGGGCTGCACCTTTTCGTAAATTATCTCCGACACACCAGAAGGCAAGGCCATTTTTGATGCCTTCGTCCTTTCGTAACCGACCCACGTAGACCGGATCGGATTTCGCCACGTGGAGGGGTTGGGGGTATTCCGCTACGCGACCATCCTCAACCGAATCGACCCCGGGAAACGCTGATAAGGTTTTTTGCACATGTTTAAGGTCGACTGCACTCGTATCCAGTGAAACGTGCACGGCTTCGGCGTGACAGACGGGAACGGGAATCCGAGCACAAGTTACGGAGATGTCAAGGTCGGGTTGATCGAGAATTTTACGGGTTTCCTGAACAACTTTTGTTTCCTCCCCGGTGCTTTCTCCGAAGGATAGGGTTGTATCTTTTCCATGGGAGATAAACGGAAGAACGTTTTGATCAATCGGATCCCGGAACTCGGAAGTTGGCTGGAAATCGTCCGGGTTTTCCCACATGTTCTGATTTCGTTGTTCTTCGAACTCCTGAAGAGCACGTCCCCCTGCACCGGACACCGATTGATACGTGGAGACAAACACCTGTTCCAATCCATATTCATCGGCGAGGGGTTTTAACGTCATAACGAGCTGTGAAGCCGAACAGTTGGGGTTGGCAATTGGGTTGGACTGGCGCATCGAAGGATCCCAGTTGACTTCAGGCACGATCAGCGGTGTCTCATCGTTCATCCGAAAAGCAGATGAATTGTCGATAACAAGAACGTCCTGATCCACCAGCTCCGGAGCGAGTGACCGACTCAGATCACTGCCCGCACTGACGAGTGCGACATCTACGGATGCCCAATCAACCTGGCCCGGGGTTACAATCGTTTTTTGTTTCTCGCCAACCGACTGTTGGTCCCCGGCTGAACGTTCGGAGGCCACAGGAATAACCTCGCTATGTGGAAACCTGCGTTCC
>CAYXQY010000256.1:0-4475 GCA_964466525.1 uncultured Planctomycetia bacterium | reverse complement strand
TCAAATCGGTTTACCGTCGATTCGAGAACCCACTCCTGATGAAGGAGCTCCGCCAGGCCATGCGGAGCCGGATCTATGTCTACGTGTTCATGTCCATTCTGTTCGTCAGTCTGTTTCTTATGGCCCTGTTTCTCCTCACCCATAGGGGACGGGTTGAGCTCACACGCGGCGTTGGTCGAACAGCGTTTGGTCTTCTTTACGTGTCCTTCGTGTCCGTGGCCCTTCTCATGATTCCAATGACCGCCTTCCTCTCGCAACGGGAGGAGGTTGAAAAGGATCGGCTGGATCTGATTCGGATCACAAACCTGACGCCGTCACAGATCGTTTACCGGCGTGTCACGACGTACATCTCGCAGCTCCTCGGAAAACGAAAACGGACTGAACCTCCGGAACCGGAACGAACCCCTCGCCCGGACATAGCTCAGAAGGAGGGGGAACAGGTGAAACGTGAAATGGAGGAGCGGAAGCGGTCGGAACCGTCGCAGGAGGAAGCGGAATCAGAGGCGGATTCGAGTTCGGCCGAGGTATTTGGACGGGCCAAGGAACGGGCCCGTCGCCGGCTTGATAGACAGGATGAGGAATAAATCGTATTGCATTTGTAATAACATTGTAACGGGTAAAAAATCCGTGGGGAAGAAGCCTGATTGATCTGAATACAAAGACCTGGATTCGTTTGTACCCGGTATGCCACGGATTTCCGACCGGTGATATTTTATCCGAGTCCGTTGAAACAGATGTGCAACAAAAAATCCATTTGGGTAAAGGTGAGGGTTAAACAAGGGTATAGGGAAATTCGGTCAATTGGGGGATGGTGAAACTGAAGCTAACATCAAACGTTCGCTTATACACGTCTCGAATGGATCGGGGTCATTCGTCCACCGTCAGTGACACCATGATGGGATAATGATCCGACCCGATGTCCCGGAGAACCCTTCGGTTCACGACCGTCAGGTCGTCCGACACGAGACAGTGATCGACAGGGATCAAAAGCGGGAAAAGAGCTCCGGAAGAGGGCCACGTGGGTTGGATGCCAAATCCCTTCCGGCTGTCGTTCAGGCCCGATTGACGCACGAACGACTGGAAATACGGGGACCAGGACGTTGTATTGAGATCCCCCATCACGATGGTGGGCCCGGATGTGTTCGCCACGTCCTCCGCAATCTCCGAGAGAAGCTTGTTTCGATTAGCAGAATAGGAGGGGGAAGCGGGCGGTAGCGTATGCAGTCCCGTGAAATGGATCACCTGACCGTCGTGCTTGAACCTCGCCGTGATCACCGGCACGTACTTCTCTGTCTCGGTCCGCACGTTGATTTCATCCAGTGGCCTGCGACTGTACAGGGCAATTCCGAAATTATCCGGCCGCGGGACCGCTCTGTGAGGTGAATACATTTCGGTCAGCGGGTTTAGTTCCCTTATCCAGCGATGGTCCACTTCCATCAACAGAAGCAGATCCGGTTTCTCCTCGCGGACCAGCTCCAGCACCCCATCGCTGTTCCGGTTTGAGGTGTGCACGTTAATCGACATGATTTTGAGGGTCTTGCCGGATTGAGGGGCAGACCCGTTCTGTTCGGCCGGAAGGTGCAGCGGGAGAATCACCATCGCGTGAACCACAAACACTGCACCCAGTGCACCGGCTCGGATATACTTTTTGAGTAAAAGGTACGCCGTCCCGATCACGACCGCACCAATGGCGTACTGTACACGGAAATGCGTCGTGAGTTCGAGAAGCCAGTGGAGTGTGCCGAGATAACTCGTGATCGTAAGCAGGACCAGTGCAGCGGACAGGACGTCCAGCCGCCGGACCACGAACTCCGCACGAATCCAGGGGGCGGCCGATTCCGAACGGTCAGGCGGGTCCCTCGGTTCCGTATCTGATTTGAATTGCAAAAATGTCATGCAGGAATTTTGTTTTCTTGAATGTAGAACAAGAAAGGAAGAGGGGGAGAGCTATTCCCCTCCCTCATTGTCCTATCATGCCGAAATCTCCCCTTTCATATCCAAATCTGGCGGTACCGGGTAACCCGAAAGAACCCGTACGTGAACCGGTCATACGAGGGCTGTTCCGGGGTCCAAAACAAAACACAACGTCATTCCGATCGGACGGAGCAAGGACTCAACCCCCGACGGTTGGGGTCGGAACCGACAAGAGGTTCCATCCGGAGAAACAGCGATTGATGAAGGAAATTTCATTTTGCCTGTACAGAACAGCCGGAGCGGAACCGACGTGGAAGAAATCGCTGGAGTGACCGAAGGAATTAAGAAACATAATCAACTTCTGATAAATAGCTGATCCGTTTTTTTGATGGTGACGTTTCCCCTGTCCGTTCCGGTGCCCTCCGATCGTGCGACTTCGAAGCTTCTTACCAGGGAGGCTGGATTCCTTCCTCTTCCCAAATCCAGAATAATATTTTAAATGTGAGGAATATAGCGATTATTTCGATGATGACAAGACCGATAAGCAGTTTTAGCTGTAGCGTCCCGTTCAAAAATTTAGGAATGATGACAAAACTAAGCGGGACCATCGCAAGCGTAACAAACCCAACCAGAAGCGGCAACTTGATCCGGTGTCCGAACAAGATCGTGAAGAAAATGACGATGGCCAATGACTCCACCGTGAAATCGCCCCCGTTAGCATTCCGGGGTGTGTTCGAAAGATCCCAGCCGACCGCATGAAAGAGAAGCATTTTTAAACCGATCAGGAAAATAGAAACGATCAGGAACAGCCCCTTGGCTTTAAGGTAGAACAAGCATCCCTTATCGGACGTGTTTTGATTCGATTGCTGCTTGGGGTCTGAGCCGATGTCTTCAGTCAATGGAACTCAGGTTGACGCTCTCAGGATCACGTATGACAGAATACGCACGACGCTATACGCAATACGCAACACCCATCACGAATCACCCGGTACTGAAGGAAATTGTTTTCCTAAATGGAGAAGTTGGTCGACACAACTTTGCGGAACCGACGGTTCATGGTGTCGTATGTATATTGTACAACGGTTTATCCGTCGGATTTGCGCACCCCTTCTTTCAATCGGTTGAACGCATCATACTTCATCACTCAACTGTTATCATCCGTGATGTTGCCGTTGTCGTCAAGTTGATGCTGTCCTGTGTTCTTGGTGCCGGTGACGTCATCAATTTCGTCGAAGTCGGTGTGCTACTTTTGATGGATACTCTTCTATAAGTTGAAGAGGGAAGGCTGCTACTGTATTCTGCCGGCAAAGATGCCGGCGCTCCATTTAGCATGAACTTTTCGGGAATGCCGGATCATCTGAGAAGGGGAGGGTGGAACGGAGGTTTGCTCTGAAGAAAAGAAGGGTTTCTCGCAATAACCGTCAGGTGGTACCTCGAGGCGACCCGGTCGGTGCAGGGACGATGCCGCTCCGCCGGAGCTCGGGGTTCTGTGGGAACCGGTCCTGTTCCAAGACCATTGGGCTCCCCTGGAGCCTTCGCACGGGTTCCTGTGTACCGGGACGGTGGTCGGTCGAACGGAGGCCCCGGTTCTGCCGGAACGGGCCCAAAACAAAGTCCATCACTCGTGTGCCGTAAACGATCCGTTCGGCTGCCCACGCCCGTCCGAAAGAGGTAACGTGTAAAATAATCTGGGCAGGAATTCATTGCGGTTCTTCAGTATGCTCAACCCATGCTTGTTCCGTACGGTACCAGTCTCAATAGCGGTATGACATCCTGTCAGAGGGATCGAACGTTCTTCTGCCGGAAGAAATGACGCTTAACCGAAAGGCCGCGGAGGGGCCGCATTGTCTTAGGGATGTCGTCGTTAAGCATACAGAACATACGGAACAAGAACAGCCGTGAGCCAGGCCCTCTCTTCAGGAAATCTGAGGCCTGTAAAATTCAATTTTTTCATAATATACTGCATGGTCTCAAAATTTACCCTGAATGGATGCTATCGGTGCGGACAGCAGGACTTTCTTCCATATGCATTTTCCGGCGAACAATCGCCTCTCAGTTTGGTTTTCTTCGCTCAAACCCGGCATGAGCAAACCAGCAATTTTTGCGGACGGCGTGCAACACACCTACGGAGACACCACGGCTCTGGACGAACTGTCGTTGACCGTGGAACGTGGGTCGCTCTTCGGTCTTCTCGGTCCCAACGGAGCGGGAAAATCAACCCTGCTTGCCCTGATCTCGACCCTGCTACCGATCCAGAGCGGTACCCTCCGGGTGTTCGGTCATTCCGTTTCCGAGCAGGAGACAGCCGTTCGTGAACGCATTGCGGTCGTTTTTCAGTCGGCGCACCTGGACCCGCTTCTGACCGCCCGGGAGAACCTTCAGTTCCACGGGGCCATGTACGGACTCACCGGTTCGGACGCCCGGAACCGTGCCCGTGATCTCATGAAGCGGTTTGGATTGTTCGAACGAATGGATGACCGCGTCGAATCCTATTCCGGCGGCATGCGACGCCGGCTGGAGCTGGTCAAAGGGCTGCTGCATCAGCCCGACCTGCTTCTCCT
>CAYXQY010000255.1:0-4515 GCA_964466525.1 uncultured Planctomycetia bacterium | reverse complement strand
CAGGCAACTCCTCCATCACGTCGTGAAGCAACGGTTTTAGAATCGACTTTTTAATCGGCCCCGGTTCAAGCTGAACCAGATCCAGATCCTCCGAAAACCGATGCGGTGGATCAAAGTGAAGTTTTCCCAGAGCGGTCCACCACGGAAGATCAACCGTCCGGATAGTGACTGATGTGAAAAGATCTCAATCAGAACCCGGGACATCATCAGATCATGCTCAATCTGCCAGTCCTCGCTCCAGGGAGCTCGTTCACGTTCCCAGGCCAGTACGGACGGTTGCGGGATCATGGATTTAGTCCGGGTCTATTCAACGTTCACGATCACATCCCACGGTTGGTACCGGTCTCCCTCCGAACGGGGATGATGGGTGCTCAACGGCACCCGTGAGATGTCCTGCGTCTCAATCCAGCCCCGAAGTGGCTCGACACGTTTTTCTTCTCCCAGAAACTCCAGGATGTATCCGAGCCGCTGGACGGAGGCCCTGCTGCGATACCCTTTCGAGACGTCCAATAGTTCATCCGGATCAATTCGCTCCGCAAGATCGGAAAGTACCGTTGCCACATTGTCCAGGTGCCCTGAGCGGTCGTCGTAGTAGATCAAATCCAGCGCGGTCGATTCCGGGGACGAAACCAGTACGGTTCCCGTTTCCGTATTTCGTTGGTTGGTGCGGGTCTGCTCCAGGTGTGAATTCTGAACGAACGTGATTCTCAGGTTTTCAATTGAAATGTTCTTCGTTTCTTCGTTAACCAGCACCTGAAACTCCTGTGGCGCGTGATGGGCGGCGCCGTACATCGAAGCCGCCGTAAGCAATCCAACGTAATACGACTGCTCCAGGTGTGCCATCAAATCGTGTAGAAAATACGTTGCCGGCGGGGTCCCACGAAGCTGATACTGAGGGGGAACGACAACGTAGAAATCAGACCGAGGACGAATCACTTCCGACGTGTTCTTTTTCCGGCTTACGGCCTTCCGAAACGCATCATACGACAGACCGGTTTCCTCCATTGCTTCCTGCTTTGTAAAGCAGTACTGCATCGTTTGAAGCCGTTTCCGGATAAAATTGGATAAAGAACTCTTTGTTTCGGCACCCATCGATATCTGTGTACATAACAATATAATGTGACTTAAAACGTCACTTATTAGTGAGAATGACACAAATTTGATAAAAAATCAAGAATAGTAAGCTGGCACCAACCTACGAGAAGACAGTTACATGACCCGTCGAGATCGTTTCTTGTGGGAAGCTTCCCCACCTCAAAAAACGATTTGGTTAATATAATATGAGTTTTATTAAGTAAATCCTCCACACTCTCCTGCTGACTTCCTTCCGACAGACAAACAGACAAAGAATACAGGAAGTCGTGTGTGCGACTCAGTTCCCTCTCAACGGCCGTCTCTTCCATCGAATGACCAATTCTCTATACACCGGGCATAGGTCCGTTCAAGCCGTACTCGTCTGCGTCCTCCACCGGTAGACGATTCTCCCAGCGTGTGTCCTCCAGGACGTCGTCAAACAGCTTCCGATCGAATTCCTGTGCGTCCCACTCCCCGCCCATCCGTTCCACCGCCTCGTTGCCGGTGTTTCTGGAATCGTTACCTCTTTCAGCCATCTGAAGGACATCCTCTCTTCCACTCGGTTAATTTCATTACTCCGAAGAAAAAAACACAAACAAGAAAAATTAAAAGAGGTATCTGTAACAAATATTTATGAATCTTCCCGTGCCTTACTAACTTCTTATAATTCAAACTCTTAAGAACACAGATATGTATCATACCTGTAAAACATTCCTCATTTGGGATAATTAACTGATAAGTATTCTTTTTTTGTACCTTAAAGGATTGCAGAGCAAGCATATTCTTGCCCCCTGTAAACCACTCCACCCAGTTCAGACCTATTTGTTTGAAAGAAACGTATTCTACCTGATCACCTTCATTTTTCTCTTTGTTTGAAGCGGTTTTTATACTGTACGCAGTATTCAGCGATACATTTTTTGACCCTGATGAAATAACTGTGAAGTCGCATTCTAACGGGTCCTTAAATTCTTTCAATCGGGCTACGAGATGCTTAATTGATTTTTTCTGATCGGCACATGCAAATATTCCATACGTACCACTTTTATTGAATTTCAGTTTGTGCTTACCCGGTTCCTTGAATTCATTAATAACTCGGAAAGGATATGAGAAGTGGTATGTGTATATATAAGAAATAACTGCCATAATAATACAAATTGAGCCAATTGCCGAGATGGCTGATTTGATGGTTTCCCATTTCACAATTTTCATATTCTTATACGTTCACTTTATCCGTTTACTTGTAAAATGAGCTGTGAAAAGTTTTGTAGAAAAAGGATCATATCCACCACAAGGTGCATTACAATCGTATTTACATACTGCTCATGTATAATGAACACTTGGCCACGGAGCTTTCCAGTCAACACCTGTTAAATTACACGTAACACCGATAAACACGCACCTACATGCTGGTTTTTGGGCTATTGTTATAACTTGTTCACCAGTTACCTCTAAACGCTTAGGACAAAACACTTTATGCTGATAAACCGAACCCGTCCATCGATTTGCAGTTGAAGCTTCAAATACCCTTGTGCTTGAACATGGATTTTTTACTTTAACGTCCGTATACAAACCTTGACTATCTCGATGATTAATGCTATTGGCTCCTGCAAATAAATACATATTTCCATATGAAGTATTATCCTCCCAAATTCCCATCGGATCACGGGAGATAAACCGCCCGAACCGTGTATTGTAGTACCGATTCCGGTAGTAATGCATTCCCGTCTCACCGTCAAACCGCCGACCCTGAAACATGTACGGGTTGTTCACTTCCGAGTCTCCGTTCACCTCAAGCGTATCATCGTCGGTGAACCACTCCCCATCCGATCCAGGATCAGTAATTACTGTTTGACGACCATATGCATCATACTGGTATCCTTCTACGATGCTTCCGACCTCGTCCGTCAGAGCAAACGTGGAATACTGTGTATTACAATGATAAAACAGGCGATCGTCTCCTGAGCCGTCATTAAGATCAGCAACTGTCTGCCCACCGCTTCGGTCATCACGAGTTAACGGCTCGTCAATGTAACGTCCATACACGTACTGCTGGAGGGTATTATCGCTTCCGTCCTGCTCTTCAATTACTTGCCAATCCTTGTAGTAATATTCAGTAGTCCCGTTTTCAGCACTTCCATCGATTCCGTTGTTCGAAAACACCTTACGGAACCGACGGTTCATGGAGTCATAAGTGTACTCGGCAACGGTTTGTCCGTCGGACTTTCTTATCACTTCTTTTACCCGATTGAAGGCATCATATTTCAGTTCACGCTTGTTATCGTCCGTGATGTTTCCGTTTTTGTCAAGTTGATGGGTTCCTGTGTTCTCATAACCGTAGGTGGTCCCGGTCACGTAGTCAATTTCATTGAAGCCGGTGTGCTCCCTACTTTCGGTGTTTGTTGTACCACCGGTTTCATGATCCGTGGATCTCCAGTTGTTGGCTCGGAAGCGGGGGCGAAATCCTGAACAACCTGAGAGCGTTTTATTGTGAGACTCAGGGGGGCCCCTGACCCCATGGGGTTGGGGGGAAACGACGTTCAAACCTCTCTCAATTCTCATCTTTCTTCTCCTCCTCAATAAATTCCATCGGCGTCCGGTTTCCCAGGGTCTCATGCAGCCGATCATGGTTCCAATAGGTCACACGCCGGTCGACCTGTTCAGCCAATTCCTCGATGGTCTCTGAGGTCACAAATCACAACTCGACCGGATTCTTAAAATGACCGTTAAACGATTCCATATACGTGTTTCCCCTGGCTCCGTTCATTGAATACGACAGACTTATCATCTGGTCAGCAATCAACCGGTTTATCCACCCATCACCCGTGTACACGCTGTCTCGATCGTGATGAACAATTGTCCCTTCATACGCCACGTTAAGCTCCTCAAACTACTCGACCGCACGTTCCCATGCACTCAGAGCAAGTTCTGTGCTCCTGGTTTCCTCTACCGCCCATCCGAACACAAACTTCGAGGTGTGTCCGATGACCGACATCAACTGGGCTTTCCGGCTTCCACCCGCATATGTGAGTTCTGTAAAGTCGGTGTAGACCACTTCAAACCACTCGATCTGTTTCCTTTCGGCCATCAGGTTGGCCTGCTCACCAGCCTCCTCAATCGCCTGTTGATAACCGCTTCTGTTGGTGTCTCTGGCCTGTCTCTCCCTGTTTAATCCCCACATGCGCATCAATTCGTTGATCAACCCCCGGCCATGATGGTATCCGTGTTCTCGTTGTAGTTCGGCTCTGATCTTACGCCCTCCATACTCCGGGTTCTCTTCGACAATGTCGTTCAACGGCGTTTTCAGGTGGTTGTACTTCTCCTGCTTGTCCACTTTCTTGTTCTTATGATACGCCCAGGTCCCTTTCGCGAGGTCAATCGCCTCCAGGGCCCTGTTTAACCCGTGTTCTTCTTTTGCACGTTCGACCATCTGAAACTTCTCCT
>CAYXQY010000254.1:3278-4572 GCA_964466525.1 uncultured Planctomycetia bacterium | reverse complement strand
CTGTCAGTTGGAAGCTCGTAAACAGCACTTTAATGTTTAAATTTATCAGGTTTTTGTTTAGCATACCTAAAATCTTAAAATTAAATATGAACCGGCTTTTGCCGGTATTTTTAATATTAGTGGGCTGTTGTCTTTTACCTTTTAAAATAGAGGCGACCCATTTGGTTGGTGCAGATTTAAGTGTTACAAAGGTGGATTCTTTAAAATATGAAGTCACCCTTAATTATTATTTTGATTGTGATGGGAACCTTGGGGCACTTTTAAGCGATATTCCCGCCACAATAAATTATTCCTCAAGTAATTGTAATTTATCCGGAAGCTTTAAGGCTGATACCATACCAAACACCGGAAAAGATATTGCGCCTGTTTGTGCTAATAACACATCCAGTTGCAGTCAAAGAACCGGAACTACTACCAAAGGAATTGAAAAATATGTTTTACAAGATACGGTTACTTTATCAAAACATTGTACCGATTGGGTTTTCAGCTGGAAATCGGCTGCAAGAAACCGTGCAATAACTACTCTACAAAGTGGTAATTGGATGTATGTGGAAGCCAGGGTAAATAATGATAGTTTTCCCGATAATAAACTACCCTACTTTACCAAGGATCCGGTTGCCTTTATTTGTAATAACCAGGATTTTGTGTACAACCATGGGGTTGTTGATCCGGATGGGGATTCCTTGGTATATTCGCTTTACACCCCAAAGACAACAGGAACAAATTCTACTGTTAGTTATAAATCTGGATACTCAGCCCAGCAACCGGTAAAATCCACCCCACCGGTTAGTATTGATTCTTCATCTGGTGATATAAGCATGCATCCTACTCAGACCGATGTAACAGTTTTTGGGGTAAAAGTTGAGGAATATGATACCGCTGGAGTACTTAAAAGCAAGATTTTAAGGGATATACAGGTAATCATCAAAGGGAATTGTACTTCCCCTAATCCTCCTAAATTAGGAGGTTTTGATACTGCCAAAAATTATGATACCTCGGATAATAATTTTGATACCACCATATGCCCAGGGGATAAGGTTAAGTTGTATATGAATGCCAATGATTCCGATAAGAATGATACTTTAACCATGAGTTGGAATAAAGGCATTAGCGGAGGCACATTCACTGTAGTGAATGATAGCACGAATTCGCCTTCGGGTAAATTTACATGGACTCCTTCTAATCCTGCCAGTGGCCAAGGAATTCAAAGAAACACCTTCACGGTTTCTGTTAAAGACAACAATTGCCCTTATTACACAACCATTTCCAGGGGCTATACCATTAATGTGGTCCC
>CAYXQY010000254.1:0-3268 GCA_964466525.1 uncultured Planctomycetia bacterium | reverse complement strand
TGATCTTGGAGATACGGGTTATGTTACTTGTGATGATTCCTTAAAGCTAAAACCCAAAATAACCGGTGGAAGTGCGGACTCAAACTTTACTTATTCCTGGAATACCGGAGCAAAAACCGACTCCATATGGGTACAAAACACCGGTACTTATTGGGTAACCGTTAAAGACAGCGGCAATTGTCCTATTACTGATTCTATAGAAGTTTTATCCAGCTTGAATGCAAACTATGAAATATCTTATTCTAATCTTTCAAACCATGGATGCGTCAATGATTCAGTTCAATTCCGTGATTCCTCCACCAGTGAGAAAGGTATTGTGAACTCCTGGAATTGGCATTTTGGTGATGGAGATTCTTCCAAAAGTCAAAATCCTAAAAAGAAATATTCGGATACGGGAAATTATACCGTTCAACTGGTTGTGACTGATACCAATGGATGCCAGGACACGAGCAATCAATCAATAGCAATTGATAGTAAGCCAAAAGCAAATTTTGGCTTTAATTTGGCCTGTTCCAGGGATAGCTCAGAATTTTTTGACTCTTCAAAGGTTGCTAAGGGGACGCTTTATTCTTGGCAGTGGCAATTCGGTGATGGAGATTCCTCCAATAAGGCCAATCCAAAAAATGTTTACGATACCGGAGGGCAATTTTCCGCTGACCTTATTGTCGAAACAGGAGGGGGTTGTAAAGATACGGCCCAAAAAACAACCGCTATTGATCCCAGGCCTGTAGCTGATTTTGCCAACGATAATACCTGTACTGGTCTATCGACCGTATTTTATGATTCCACGACCATTGAAAAAGAAGATTCTTTAACTTCCTGGAAATGGAGTTTTGGTAATGGTTCTTCCAGCACCAAAAAAGAGCCGACTAATACCTATTCCTCTGTAGGCAGCTACAAAGTAAAATTAATCACATCTTCCAGTAATAATTGTCAAGATTCGGTCTCCCGAAAAATAACCGTTAATACTCCGCATTCTGTAAACACATTAAGCGATTCTACTTTTTGCGTGGGAGATAGTGTAAAGCTGGAAACTTCTGTTAATCCGGATACCAGTAAACCCGTTTTAAAGGAAACTTTTGACGGGGGTATTAATGCCTCCCATTGGAATAGTACCAACTTAGGATCTACCGGTACTTATTGTGGTTCTCAAAGCGGAGACGCACTGTATTTTGATGGAGACGGTGGGACAAGAAAGGCAGTAACCATTGACCTTGACACAAGGAAAGCTGAGGAAATTGAATTCTATTTTAAATATGGTACGCAATCCAATACCTCTTCATCACCGAGTGGGTGTGATTCCCCTGAAGTAAGTGACAACGACCAAGTAAAATTTGAATACTCTACAGATGGTGGAGCCACCTGGACCACTGAAAAAACGCTTTCCATAAGCCAGTATAAAAATGCCAACTTTAAAAAAGTAACCCTGTCACTGCCTCAAAGTGCAAGAACCTCTACTACCCGGTTTCGTTGGAGGCAAAATAATTTTGCCGGATGTACAGGAAGCAAATCTAATGGAACATACCGCTGCTTTGACAATTGGGCATTGGATGAGATTAAAATCCCTAATGAAAATGATTATGTATTCATTTGGTCTCCTAATAAGGCACTGAATAATAACAACATTTTATCACCTAAGGCATTTCCGGACTCCATAACCGACTATGTCATTCAAGTAAAAGACACAGGCATTAATTGCTCCGTTTATGATACGGTAACCCTAAAGCCTCAGGAAATTAAGCCTGAATTTTCCAGTAATGCCCCTGTTTGTGAGTATCAAAAAGTGAATTTTTCCGGTAATGCTTCTATTCGGAATGGTTCATTCAATGGTTCTAATTGGGATTTTGGAGATGGAAACACTTCCAAAAAACAAAATCCAGCTCATAAGTATTCAAATGGCGGTTATTTTACAATAACCCTAACCAAAACCTCTACTTTAGGCTGTAAAGATTCCCTTAAGAAAACCGATACCATCAATCAAAAGCCCCAAGCTGGTTTCACTTTTGATACTGCCTGTCTTGGAGATAGCACCCAATTCACAGATCAATCTACCATTAGCACCGACAGTATTACGCAATGGTCCTGGGATTTTGACAATTTGGATAGCTCCGACAAAACTAATCCCGCTTATCAATTTGGTTCAGCCGATAGTTTTGATGTGAGTTTAATTGTTACTTCGGATAAGGGTTGTCAGGATACGATAGAAAAAAAGGTCGATGTAGGCGCCATACCCCAATCAAAATTTAGTGCTAAAGAGCAATGCGAGGGAGATACTGTAAAATTCTCAGATCAAAGCACTGTTTCTTACGGTAAATTGACTCAGTGGGATTGGACATTTGGAGATGGCGATTCATCTGTTTTGCAGAACCCGGCACATGTTTATGATTCGAATGGACTTTACCAAGTGCAACTCGTTACCACTTCAGAATTTGGATGTAAGGATACCGTTCAACATTCCCAGCCCACTCATCCTTATCCCCGGGCCGATTTTTCGGTTAAAGACTCTACTCAATGTTTCAGAGAACACCAATTTACTTTTACCAATCTAACTACAATTGATAGTGGTAATTTAACCCATTCGTGGAATTTCGGGGATGGTAATACGAGCAATAAAAAAAGTCCCGGCCATTCTTACAATTCAGTGGGATCTTATACTGTGGAATTGACCGTGAATTCAAATGAAGGTTGTTATGATACTGCTCGCAAAAAGGTGACGGTACATCCGATGCCAACGGCTGATTTTACGGTCAATGACACCACACAGTGTAAGCGGAATAACAGTTTCAGTTTTACCGACCAGAGTAGTATAACTTCGGGTAGTTTCAGTCATAGCTGGGATTTTGGAGATGGCAACACTTCTTCAAAGGCATCACCGACTCACCAATACAGTAGTTATGGTAATTACACCACTGAGTTAATAGTGACTTCAAATAAAGGTTGTAAGGACACGGCTGCTAAGCAAACGATTGTTAATCCGGTCCCTTCAGCGGGATTTACTTATTCAGAAGATTCAGCCCAATGTTATGAAGGGCATAATTATACCTTATCGAATAACACGACTATAGGGAAAGGCACCGTCACTTATTCCTGGACTTTTGGTGATGGCAATTCGAGCACTAAAAAGCATCCTGTTCACAGTTATGCTTCACCGGGGACTTACACGATAAAGCTGGTAGCTACTTCAGACAGTGGCTGTAAAGATTCGGTTTCAAGAAAGGTGACGGTACATCCGATGCCAACGGCTGATTTTACGGTCAATGACACCACA
>CAYXQY010000253.1:0-4641 GCA_964466525.1 uncultured Planctomycetia bacterium | reverse complement strand
CAATCAACTGCTCGAAAATCGGGTCTCCCGGAAGTAAAAACCGTAGCGACGGATTTGAACCAGGGAGCGGAGGTGAGCGAGCGGCGCGAGCGAACGGGAGCTGTCACCGCGATCAATCGGGAACCATCCCTTCAACCGGGTCAAACAGCGACGGTTTGACTCCGATTGATCAGCTCCGGACGTGGTAAATCTCTCACAGACCTCTTTCCGCTTGGCGGCCAACCCTCTCCACTATTCAACTTTTGGACCATCTTAGGCAACGGACCTGCTGGAGAGTTCTTGCGAACCATCCCTCCTCCAACTCCTCTCACTATTCATCTCAGAACATATCATGACTGCTGTCACTGGTTACTGGTTCGACCGGACGTAGTCGAACGGTCCATCCGGTAATAATATACAACAATCATGATATCTCCCCCTGTTTCATTCAAGCTCTCGCTGGAGATCGCTGATTTTGTGCTGGATCTCCCAGATATCGCGGCTCAGATCTTCAAGTGCAACTCTGACCTCCTCTGAGTCCGCCTCTTTCGAGGTGGTCCAGAGAACGCTTTCCGCTTCCTCGAGATATCCATCCGCAAGTTCGAGCGTACGTTCGAGGTCATCCCCAGTGAACTGGATGTCTGCCATACACTAGCTAGGATTTGCGATCGATCGTCGGTGAGCCTTCCTCATCGAAGGTCACGATTTCGTCGAACATCGGGCGAAACGTCGAGATCGTTTCTTGATCGTGAGCCTCCGGATCCATGTGGTAATGCGCGGTGGCGTCCACAGAATGGACGCGTCCGAACAGGGTGTTGAGAAACCGGAAAACGCGCTGGGCGTCATCGACAACGTTGAGGAGAGCGCTCAACGAGTGAAAACAGACGATAGTCTTCCCGGCGCTCGATTCCCACTCTGCCAGGTATTGACTGATAGTGATCCCCAGACGCTGTATATTCGTCGGATTGGAAATAGTTTCGATCGCGGTTACCTCCTCGGAACGCGTCTGGTCTGAGCTGGCGGATTCTCGTCTTGATTTCCTGAAGCTACCGACACCAATCACCACGACGTTCTGCGGGAGGCCTCCCAAGTGCCCATCAAGGAGGTCCAGACGCTTGTCCGGTGACTCGGTATAGGTCACGAGCAACAGGTTCGCAGGGTCACCGTCTGCCGCCGAGAGCAGTCGTGAGCAGAGATCGTACTCGACTGGACAGGAGCCGGGACCCAGGAGCAGCAAATTGGGAGTATCGACGACCAGCTTGAGGAGCGCATCGGTTTCGGTCGCGGCACCGAACGTCTCTCTCTGGGGAGTCTCTTCGTCGGCGGGAAAGATGAACTCCGAGGCCTCCGGGGACGCCGACATGCCTCCCACTTCCGCCTCATTCTGAGAGCCGGAGCTGGGGGTTGCCTGTCCCCGACGACGGGCGACTTGCTGGGCCAGCCCTTCGAGAGACGGTCTTGAATCCCCCTCTTCGTCTCCAGCCCGGTTACCATTGCCCCCCATCAGGCATCCCTCACGTCTGGGCCGTCAACAGCGAGGACCATCTTACGGGGCTCGCCTCCTCGATCTGCCAGATTCGGGGGTCTGGGACGTCAGGAGCGGTCCGCGCCCGTCGGCCTCCGAAGCAATTGCAGGACCGGATCCGATCAGACTAGGCACCTCTAGACCACACTCCACGAGCAATCCTGCCAGAACGGGTCGGACTTCTGTGAACGGAACGAGTCCGCCGATACCTTCGAGACCGTCTCCCGCCTGTCCCCTGGTGAGTTCCCCCAGGCGACTCGAGAAGATCCCCGAGAGTCCGCCAACGACCGCTTGTGTTGACCGGGTCGGTTCCTTCATCGACCTCCACTACCAGCTATCCCCCTTTAGGTGCTGTCTCGACATATGATGATCAGTCAGTCTCCGCACAGGTCGAGCGATTGAGATGCGGAAATATCTCATAATTCTGACTTTACGTGGAGGTTAATTATCACCATACCCGACACATCAAATCGACGCGAGGGATCTGAGAGACGTCGGATGTTACGCGAATCAAAACCTAAAAATGATTTCTTCAACTCCAGTACCCATTACGATGGTTTCCGTTCCATATGCAGTCGGGTTCGCTTTGGCGACGGGAATCTCCTCGGCGATCACGTGGCGTGCGATGCAGGTCCGAGAACGAACAGAAGCGAGTTGGTTTGCGGTTGCGATGGGAGGCGTCACGTGGTGGTCGTCGATGAAACTCATCGAGGTACTGGTGGCCGGCTCAGATATCCAACTCCTATTTAACGCGCTCCACTGGATCGGAGTCGGGGCGGTCAGTATCGGCGTCCTTGGATTCGGGCTCTCGCTCCGCGGGCGGAGTGACATGCTCACCCCACTGCGGATAGGTGCCCTCTCGGTCATCCCAACGCTTACAGTGTCTGTCTGGATTGGAGATCCCCGGGTCGTTGGTCTTCTTGAATCAGCCACTCCCATACCGACAGGTGTCTTCTGGGTGGTTGAAGCGGTGGAGTCAACCTGGCCATGGTTCGAGTGGGTCAGCCTCTTCTATCTATGGGGCCTGGTGGCTATCGGATCGATATTCGTTCTTGAAACGGCGCTCGAACGGCCGAAACTGGATCCGAGCCGACTCCTCCTCGGAGTCATGGTAGCAGTTCCGTGGACGGTGAATATCCTCTATGAACTCGATGTGATTCCGTCTGCCGAGTTCGACCCGACAGTACTGGGATTCGTCGTCACCGGCGTGGCTGGAATCGCAACTATCGATCGATTCCGGCTCTTTGACGTCCCGTTTGCTCGTTCACAGATCGTCGAGAAATTCTCGACACCGATCATCGTGTATGGACGGCACGACCGACTCTACGACTACAATACTCGAGCTGCAGAGTTACTCGACCTCGACCCGACCGACCTTGACCGAGACGTGCGGACTGTCTTAGCCGACTCACCGCTTCCCATCTCGGATCAGCGTGTCGCACGCGGAGACCTCGCCGAGGAGATAGATGGAGCGCAGGTATCAGTCCCCTCCGATGAGGGTGAGATTCGGCACTTCACCATTCAGGTGTCAGCACTCCATAGCGGCACAGCGAATGCACGAGGGTTCACCATCCAGTTGGCAGATATCACCGAGCAGCATCGCCAGTACGAACAGACGCGGAGAGAACGTGATCTCAAAGAACTGATACGGAGGATTCTCGTCAAGTTATCCGCTCGTGACGAAATCGAACAGGCCTTCTGCGATCAGCTCGTGACGGATGATCGCTACTCGGGTGTCTGGATCGGTGAGTACTCGACGGGAGACGAATTCACAGCTCGAACCTATGCACGTAGTGACGGGGCTGCCTCCATCGACCAGTACGAACCACCCGAGCGAATCAAGGAACGCGGGCTGGAAAGTCTCGAAAGTGGTGACGTCATCGTGATAGATGATCCGGTCGCTCTCGATGAGGACCCGCTCCTGGACGGTCTCTCGGGCAGTGACATGCAGCGTACCGCCGTGATCCCACTCGCGCACAACGAACTCACCTACGGGATTTTGGTTGTCTATACCTCTCGTTCGGAAGCCTTCGAACCGACGGAGCAACGGTTACTGGCTGATCTGGGGGAGTCGGTTGGGTTTGCGATCAATGCAATCGAACAACGGGAGGCTCTCCAGGGCGAGCAGATCCGAGAAGCCCGTCTCCGGATCACAGACCCGGACCACTACCTCGTCTCGCTGGCGAATATGTCCCACTTTCAGAACTCGGGGGCGTCGATCGATGCCTTCGAAATCAGGGACGGCTCCATGGCTTACGCTCCGTCGAACGCTGACTCGGGTGTAGCGGAGCATCTCATCCACTTTCTTACTGTTCGCGGTGTCTCGGCTGCGCCACTCATCGACCATCTCAGAACTCAGTCCGACGTGCAGTCCGTCACGCGGCTTCAGGATGGGAGAGAGAATGTGTCTCTGCGCGTGCTCGTGCGCCCGCCGTCAGTTGGATCGCTCTTGGCCGAGGCTGGTGGCCGTCTCCAAACAATCCACGCCACTGACGGAGGTGTCGTGGCAATCGGAGAGTTTTCCCCTCGGACAGACATGAATCAGATGAATGAGCACGTCCGAGAGGAATATCCAGGAACAACGATCCAGTCACTCGTCACGACCGATCCAACGGAGATACGCCCCGACTCATCCCCTCTAGCGTCGCTGACCGCCAAACAGCGCCAGGCACTTGAAGCCGCGTATCGGAACGGGTTTTTTGAGCGGCCACAACGCCAGACCGCAGACGAGATAGCGAGTACCCTGGATGTATCGAGATCTACATTTCTCAACCACCTTCGGACGGCAGAGAATACCCTGCTCACAGAAGTGTTCGGGACTTCGAAGTAATTCGTGCACGGGGGCACTGATCCAGTCACTTCTGACCGATACTGGGCTGCTCTCTGGATCTGTCTCGCTGTCCAGAGCCCCTAAGCCGAACGATCGACGGGATCAGCGGGGACGCCTAACTTTGACGACTGCTGTGGACGCGTAACTTTGACGACTGCTGTAAATCATTTCGGTCTCGACCGTAGAACTGTGTGCGGTCGAACCGGTACACAGTTATCGCAGTCAGTATATTGCCTCGCGAACGGTACAGACGATTCGGAGCCAGGAATTCTATCCCACCTCACGGGACCGTGTACAGAACTGCCAC
>CAYXQY010000252.1:0-4693 GCA_964466525.1 uncultured Planctomycetia bacterium | reverse complement strand
GCTCTATGTGCCGTGGGTTCACCGGGCCGGAGCTGGCTACTGCGGACAAAATGGCCCGTTTCATGTTCGAAGGTCCCGCGCATGGCGGGATTCCATTTTTCCGTTTATTTCTACCGGGAGACATGAGCCAGCAGCTGTTCGAACAAGGAGAGGAACGTCCGTCACCCGCTTCTTCCGGGTCCGACTCATACCGGGTCATTGCCCGCCGGTACCGTCCGTCCACGTTCTCCGAGGTCATCGGACAGGAGCACGTCACCCGAACCCTGAAAAATGCCATTGAAGAGGATCGGCTCGGGCACGCGTACCTGTTCAGCGGCCCTCGTGGAATCGGGAAAACCTCCACCGCCCGTATTCTTGCTCGAGCGGTGAACTGCGAAAAGGGGGTCTCCGCGGAACCCTGTAATGAGTGTGACGTCTGTCAGGAGTTGGAGATTGGCTCCACGCCGGACATCATCGAGATTGATGCCGCGTCTCAGCGCGGGATCGACGACATACGAAACCTGCGGGAGACGGTACGGTATTCCCCGCTGCACAGTTCGTACCGGGTGTATATCATCGACGAGTCGCACATGCTCTCCCGGGATGCGTTTAACGCGTTCCTGAAAACATTGGAAGAACCTCCCGATCACGTGCTGTTTGTGTTCGCCACGACGGAACCGGAAAAAATGCCGGATACCATCGTCTCCCGATGTCAGCCGTTTCAGTTCAGACGGATTCCGCATGCGTTGATGCTTGAACGGCTGACAGAGATTGTGAAACAGGAGGATATTGACGTGGACGAATCCATCCTATCGGACGTGTGCCGTGCGGTAGATGGGTCCCTTCGCGACGCGCAATCCGTCCTGGATCAGTTGATTTCGATTTCCGAAGGACGGGTCGAGGCGGAAGACCTGAAGCTGGTGCTCGGTACCGTTCCGTCCGACGTACTTCACCGGGTGCTGGACGGAATACACCGGGATCAGTCCGGCGATGTGCTGGAACAGATTGACCAGATTTATCGGGGGGGCGGGGAGATCGACGTGTTTCTTGACCAGTTTGTCGGTCACCTGAGGGACGTGCTTGTGGTGCAGGCCTGCGGACCGGACACGGACCTGATTGATGCGGCTGAGCATGAAAAAAAACGGCGTGCAAGCCAGGCGGAATGGTTTTCACGGGGGGAGGTGGCAAAGATGCTGGAAGCGCTGGTGAACGTTCGCTCCCGAACGGATGACCTCTACCAGTCCCGCCTGCTTCTCGAGGCAAGGTTGGTGCAGCTCTGTGAGGAATTCTCCACACCGGATTCGGGGTCGTCACAAGCAACTTCTTCTGATCCCTCCGGGTCCGGGGACCAGGTCCGGGAGTCAATAGAATATGGAACGGACGCGGAAGACCGTTCGTCCGACAGAGAGGATTCGACGTCCTCCACGGAGTCGGGGTCGCAGGGAAACACGACGGACGAAGGCAGCAGGGCCTCCGATCGGGAGCTGGATACCGAGGAGCGAGACGAAGCATCCGAAGCAGATACGGAAGACGAGGAGACGAACGAAGAATCCACCGACCGGCAGGCGGAACCGGTGAACGGCATCGAAGCGGTTCGGGCGGAGTGGCCCCGGGTGCTTGAACAGTTGAAGGAGCGGCGTTCCACCTCCGCCGAGCTTCTTTCGGCGGGAGAGCCGATGCGTCTGGACGAAGACACCATTGTCGTTGGGTTTCCGGATCAACATGAATACCATTGCAACAAGTTGAGTGAGGAAGAAGAAAAAGAACGTCTGGTTGAAGTTATAGAGGACGTCTTTCATCATAACTTGACCGTCTCGTGTATTTTGAAGGACGATCTATCCGATGAAGATACGGATGCATCGTCCGGAGAAAACGACGAAGAGGAGGACACGCCGGGCGGATCTCAACAGAACCTTGAGAACCATCCGAACGTGCAAAAGGTTATCGATTCTTTTGATGCGGACATTGTTAACGTGGAGGAGTAACTCATGCCTCAGGGCAACTTCGATTTTGGAAATCTGATGAGTCAGATGCGAGAAACCCAGGAGAAGATGCAGGAAATTCAGGAATCCCTCAAGGACCGCGTGGTTGAAGGAACTGCCGGCGGCGGGATGATCAAAGCGCACGTGAATGGCCAGAAGGAACTTCTGGCTGTAAAAATCGACGACGAGCTCATCGAAGAGGAGGACGTGGAGTTTATCGAGGACATGATCGTGGCCGCCGTCAACAACGGCATGGAGAAGGCGGACGAGCTGGCACAGGAGGAGATGAATGACGTGGCCGGGGACATGGGACTTCCCGGGGGAATGGACGGACTGATGGATATGCTCGGATGACCGAATACACACCGTCTCTCGATCGCCTGATCAACAGTCTGCAGAACTTTCCTGGCGTGGGAGAACGCACGGCGGAACGTCTTGCGTTTTATATTTTGAATACCCGATCCGAGGAAATCGACACCCTGCGCGAGGAACTCAAGAACGCACGGGACGAGACCCTTTCCTGTTCGATCTGTTTTAACGTGACGGAGCAGGACCCCTGTGAGATCTGTTCGGATCCGGAGCGTGACGCCTCCACAATCTGTGTATGTGAGTCCCCCAGAGACCTGAGGGCCCTCGAGAACTCCGGCGAATACGATGGGGTGTACCACGTCCTTCTGGGTACGATTGATCCGCTTGAGGGGGTTTCGGCGGACGACCTGACCCTCGATGAACTCAGGCGTCGACTGGACGAGGGGGAAGTGCAGGAGGTCATCATCGCGACCAACCCCACTGCGGAGGGGGATCAGACGGCCCTTCATATCGCCGAATTTCTGTCGGACGACGACGTGGAGGTGACACGCATAGCACGCGGCATTCCGTCCGGGAGCTCGCTGGAGTACGCGAGTCCGTCCTCCGTGGCCGAAGCCGTGGAGGGACGACAGCGGTTTCAATCGTCGTGAGTGACGAAGGGTTTGAGGCCGTCGTAAACGTTTTGTACATGTGGGGTTCATTGAGGGTTCGGGTGGAATTTCATACAATAAAGTACTTATCGCTCCGGATCTCAGTGCGGGAGTCCGGGGACGAGAAACGTTCGACGTATTTTCGGACGGTTGTTAGCGGTACCGGGCAATGCAGATGGAGCTTAACCAACAACTTACGAGTTCGCAGGAACTGGAAACCAAAACCTCCCAGGAGCTGGTACTGGCCCCTCAGGTGCTGGAATCTATTGAGATCCTGCAGCTCCCCTCGACCGATCTCCGCCAGTTCATACAGTCCGAACTCGAGACGAACCCGACCCTGGAGCTTGAGGACGATATTCTTGACAACGAGTTGCCGGAACAGGAGCAACCCGAAGAGGAGGAGTTTGACGACGAACGGCTCCTGGAGAAACTGGAAGATCAGCAGAGCCGGAACGTAACGTTTACCGGTTACAACCAGGAAGCGGCGGATCGAAAGATGGAGGCGCTTTACAACACACCCGCGGAGGAGGACGGTCTTCACGACGAGATTCGTGATGAAATACAGCTTGCCGACTGCCCGGAGAAGATTCGCGGTATCGCGGAGTTCCTTGCCTATAGCCTTGACGAAAAAGGATACGTGCAGGTTGAGCTTGACGAGGCAGTAGATCTGCTGAACCGGGAGATACGGGAGACCGCGGATGCGTTCCTGGATCGGGTACAGAAGGAGCTTCGGGAAGCCGACCGTCCCGCCGAACGGCTTGAGGCCCTCCGTCAGGAGGTACAGAACGAGGAACACGGCGAAATGATGGACCGGCTTCTGGAATTTGTCGAGACGAACGGAGGCCTGAAAAAGGACCGTGAGGATCTTCTGACGTTCGAACAGGTAACGGAGGAGGAGGCCGAGCAGGCCCTTGATCTGTTGCAGGGACTTGGCCCGGATGGCCTGGGAGCACGGGATAAGGAAGAATGTTTTCTCCTTCAACTCGACCGATCCGACCCTGATTACCGGGAGAAGAAAGAAGCAATTGAAACCTGTCTTAATGATCTTCTTGAAAACAACCTGAAAAAGGCCACCCGGGAGCTCGACCTGGACATGGAGCGGGTCAAGGAGATCGCGGAGGATTTACAGTCGCTTAACGCCTCCCCCGGATTCGAACTGTCCAGTGAATCAGCCCGGGAGGTGACTCCGGACGTTATCGTGCGAAAAGTAAACGGCGAATACGAGGTTGAGATGAATGATTCATTCGTTCCCGAAGTGGCTGTGTCACGAAAATACCTGGATCTTCTCCGGGACGATTCACTAAGCACGGAAGCAAAGGATTACGTGAAGAAAAAAATCAAGAGTGCCAAAAACCTGAAAAGCTCGATTCAGCAGCGTCGTGAAACGATCAAGAGTGTGGCGGAAGAAATCGTGGACCGACAGGAGGAGTTCCTGGAGAAAGGGGTCAATTATTTGCGGCCCCTCAAAATGGAGGAAGTCGCCGACGCGATCGGCTGTCACCTTTCCACCGTGAGCCGGGCCACGGATGGAAAATACATGCAGACCCCGTGGAAGGTCATGCCGATGAAAGGGTTTTTCACTCAGGGCGCCGGTTCCGGTGCCGAGGGCGAAGGAACGTCCCGAATTAGCGTCATGAATCGGATCAAGACCATTATTGAGAACGAGGATAAATCCGATCCGTATTCGGACAGTGCCATCGCGGATCAGCTTGAGGAAAAATACGACATCGACATTTCGCGAAGAACGGTGAACAAATACCGGAAGGAACTTGA